>CALDEW010000102.1 GCA_937942355.1 uncultured Pirellulaceae bacterium
CAGGGGCCTGAGATCTTGACACTCACAGAACACGGGCCAGAGCCGGGGCACATCTTTTAGTTCGGGTGTTGAAACCTTCAGAGCGCGGGAAACGCCACTCTAATTGCCTTCTCGCAGCGATTCGAAATACTGTTTTGCATGATCGCGTTGTGATTTTGGTAACACCTGGTTCTCCAATGGATCACTATCGGCAGCGATGGCGGCTTCCACGATCGCGCGTGCTTCACTGGTCGAGCGTCCGGTCAGATTCTCACCGTCGGCTTTACCGGTGACCACCATTTGGCCCTTCTGAAGCTTGCCGCGGACGCGCGATTTATAGTTGCCCGTTTTCTCTTCTTCCTGAGGCCGATCGCCAAAACCACGCCCGCCGCCAGCCATTCCGTTGCCGGGTTTGCCGCCCGGTTTGCCACCGGGGCACATGCCGTTTTTGCATTCTTGAATCGCGTCCTGCAGATCTTCAAGATCCTCCAACTGTTCCATGTCTATCTGCATTTGCTGAATCTGTTTGGCAAGATCCTCCAACTGGTCTCCGGCGTCTTGCATTTGAGCCTCCGCATCCTGATCACCACCTGGTTGGGGTTGGCCATTTTTTTGTTGTTGGCCATTTTGATTTTGGTTGCCCTGTCCAGGTTTCATACACTGAGCGCACTTCTGAAGCTTCTTCGCCAGATCGTTCATTTTCTGCTGCTGAGCCTGCTGCTTTTGCATCTGTTCGAGTTTTTGCTGCAACTGTGCGGCTTTGTCGAGATCGCCTTTCTGCACGGCTTTTTCAATTTGCTTTTTAAGCTCCTGTTGCTTTTGCGCTTGTTGATCCGCAATATCCTTTAGTTGCTTGGCCATCTCTTGGAGATCTTTGGCCAAGCGTTGCTTGTCGTCCTTGGTCAGCTTTCCGTCGCGCAATTTCTTGGCGAGGTCTTTGATCGCTTTTTGGGCTGCTTTGAGATCACCTTCTTGCATCGCGTCGGCAAGTTTCTTCGCTGGCCCTTCGCCGACGTCTTTGAGTTTGTTGAGTGCTTCTTTGAAATCCTTTGATGACCCAAGCTTGTTCTGTTCTTGAGCAATCTGCTTTTTGATGTTATTCAGTTTAACGAGCGCTTGCTTTCGCGAGTCCTCGGATTTATTGTTCTTGGGGTCTTCTAAGCTCTTTTGGATCTTGTCGAAATCGAGATCAATATTCTCAAGCCCTTTGGCCAGTTGGTTCTCGCGTACTTTCTTTTTAAGTTCTTCAACGGCCGATTTGACTTGCGAAGAATCGCTGGTCTTGGTCAGCGCATTGGGATCAGGTGCCGGCGTTTCAGGGATCGCATTGGGCAGCGTCAACAAGATTCCCAACAACAGCATCGGAATCAGCGGCAATGCCATCGACCAGCGCGGTTGAATCTTGAACTGATCGCCGACTTCGATGACTTCGGCTTGGTGCTGAGCGTCTTCGGCCAGTGCGATGCCGGCGGCGCTTTGACGTTCCTGTGGCGTCATCGCGATGGTGCTGGAGAGACGCGACTTGAGTTTGAATCTTTGGTCGACTTCCACCGCGACGTCGGTCAGCGATTTTCGATTTGCGATCGTAAGTCCGCCAGCGATCAGGATCGTTAAAACTGCCCCTCCAATGATCCAGCCTGCATTCCAAAAATTGGCTGCATCAACCGTCGTCAGAGAAGAGAAGTGCCAGATCTTTGGAGCCGCGATGCCGATGGCCATCACGATTAAACCAAAAAACAGAGCCCAGGCTCCGATCTTAATAAACTGGTTCAGTACCAATCGTCTGCGTGCAGCGGCGATCTTTTTATTGATTTCTTCCACGGTTCTAGCTCGGTTGAAGAAAGAGACACGGTTCTGACGTCGATAAACGGCATCTACCGATTGAACGGCTATCCATTATATCACTTAAAACAGGTACAATTCCAGATTGAAGTGGCTTTAACTGGAACTTGGTGGGGCCAAATCGTCTGGTTTCGCGTTGCGACGGAGCTACATTTTCGGTCTACCTAGAGAGAATAGAGAACCTACTTGGGCGACGCCCGCTAAATTTTCGATGAACAGTCCTTTGACAGACAGTATCCAATACACGCCGGATGATTTGCCGACGCCTGAACAGGCGCCTGGGGCGGATGTCGTAATTTACGATGGCAAGTGCGTGTTTTGTTTGGGACAGGTTCGTAATTTGAAAAAGTTTGATGGCAAAAGCAGGCTGGCATTTATGTCTCTGCACGATCCTGCGGTTTCGCAGCGCTATCCAGATCTGACCTACGACCAAATGATGAAGCAAATGTATGTTGTTAGCCAATCTGGAGAGAAGTTCGGTGGGGCTGCCGCGATTCGCTATTTGAGTCGTAGGCTGCCGAGGCTTTGGTGGGCGGCACCTTTGACGCACCTCCCTTTCACGCTACCGATCCAGCAGTGGTGCTACGATCAGGTTGCCAAACGGCGGTATAAGATCGCGAACAAAAATGGGGCCGCGGATTGCGATGATGGCACCTGTGCGATCCATTTCGAAGATAAGAAGTGATCTCTATTGTTAAGTTTTAGGTCTTAAGAGGCACAAGGCTAAAGGTAAGCGGGTAAGGCGGAGGCATTGTTATGTTTGCCTCCGTCCTCCCCGTTGTCGCGATGAGGTTAATTCCTCATAT
>CALDEW010000103.1 GCA_937942355.1 uncultured Pirellulaceae bacterium
TGAACTTGATCGGCCAAGACGATTCTTACGCGAACCTGTATCTGGATTTGTCGAAGAAGACCACGGACTTGATCGACAGCTACTTCTGGATCAACGAAGATGAGGCAGCCGATCTGGGCACTCCGTTGGGTGCGATTCGTGAGGCAGCAACCGCAGCGGTGGACGAATTTGAGAAAGTCGTCCGGATTCGTAAGAGCACAGAGTCACAATTCAAAACGGCCTCCAAAGAAGCGCTGGACGCGGTTTCCAATGCCGCGACAAAGCAGTTCCGCCACATCGACGATTTTGTGGAAGCCCTCACGCAACTGCGGACGGTACGCGGGCAGGTCATTTCGCTCAAAGAACTTAAGTACATCGATCTCGACGAGGTTGAGTCGCTTGAGCAAAAGATCGCGGAGAACACCGACCGGTTATCGCAGAAGTGCGTTGAGTTTCTGTTGAAAGAGGATTCACTTTCCCCTTATCAGGAACGAGTCAACCAAAACCGTACCGAAATCGACGCATTGGAGACGGCTCAGCAAGCCAAAACGTTGGGCGAGGAAATTTCCAACACCGGCAGCGAACTGGAAATGCTGATCGATATCGTCAGCAACCTCAAAATCGACGACGCGACGCAGCGCACACGGATCATCGACAACATTTCGTCGATCTATTCCAACCTGAATCAAACACGCGCCGAACTGAAGAAGAAGTCGCAAGCTTTGATGTCCGTCGAAGGCGTTGCGGAGTTCAATTCGCAGATCAAACTGATCAGCCAAGCGGTCGTGAATTACTTGGATGTGTGCGATACGCCCGCCAAATGCGATGAGTACTTGACCAAAATGATGGTTCAGGTCGAAGAACTTGAGGGACGGTTCTCCGAGTTTGATGATTTCATTTTGCAGCTGACTGAGAAACGCGAGGAAATCTATGCCGCGTTTGACACGCGGAAAATTCAACTGACAGAAGCCGCCAGCAAACGGGCGAACGTGCTTTCTGAATCGGCGGACAGAATTCTCAAAAGTATCCGCTCGCGCGTCAGCAGTTTCAAAACCGTTGACGAGATCAACAGCTATTTCGCGGCTGACCTGATGATCGACAAGGTCCGCGACATCGTGGAGCAGCTCTCCGAGATGGAGGAGTCGGTTAAGGTCGACGATTTGCAGAGTCGGCTGAAGACGGTTCGTGAAGATGCCGTTCGTCAACTGCGCGATAAGAATGAACTGTTCGTCGATGGCGAAAATATCATTCAGTTTGGCAAACACAAATTTACCGTCAACGTTCAGCCCTTAGATTTGACGACCGTGGTGAAGCAAGGGGAAATGTTCTTTCACCTCAGCGGCACCAACTTCTTCGAAGCCGTCGACAATCCGGAATTGGAAGATACTCGTTCGGTGTGGGAACAGGCGTTGGTGTCAGAAGACGGTGATGTCTATCGGGCTGAATACTTGTGTCGGCAACTGTTAGCGGCGTCGGTTGAAGGGAAATTGCCTGCGACCGCTGAATTGGCGAAGATGGAAGAAGCGGATTTGCTGAAAACGGTCCAGCAATTCATGGCGTCTCGGTATGCCGAAGGCTATATCAAAGGCGTGCACGATCTGGACGCGCTGAAGATCCTGACGGCGCTGCTGCAATTGGAACAGAATTTAGACCTGCTCAAGTACACACCGGCGGCCCGCACGATCGGCGGGTTGGCTTGGTTGGATCTGAAAACACAATCGGTCGCCAGCTACGATCAGTGGGCGGCTAAATTCGCTTCTTTGAAGTCGGCGCAGTCGATTTTTGGCCAGATCGCTGATCGCAGTAAATACGTCGATCGTTTGGCAGGGCTGACGGAAGGACTTTCTCAGCAGATTGGTTTTTGCGAAACGGGCAGTTCGGTCGAAGCGGCGAATTACTTGTTCGATCAGTTATGTGCCGGCGACAAGTTCATCATTAGCAAACCGGCTTCGGAATTGGCGGACGCGTTTGCTCAATTCATTAAACGAAAGTCAGCCGATAAAACGTTCAATGACTCGATCACCTCCAAGGACCTAGACACGGCGGACCGATTTCAAATTGCCAAAGACTGGGTCGGTGCATTCGTGGCCAGTGAATGTCAAAACGAAGATTGGACGGGCTGCGTAGACGAAACAGCGATGGCGTTGACCGACCAAACGATCGGGCAGCGGCGCGTAGTAGACGTTCCGACGGTGATGCCGTTGGAGGGACTGTTGGGGGATCATCGGTTGGTCGACCAACGCAACTACCGTTTGGATTATCACGAATTCCAAACCCGTTTGGGCAAATTTGAGCAAACCAGCGTGCCACGGTTCTTGGCGTATAACGAGTTGAAACGCGACGTCGTTGATCAGCGCCGAGAAGAGCTGCGTTTGGAAGAGTTTAAGCCACGCGTGTTGACGTCGTTCATTCGCAACCGATTGATCAACGATACGTACTTGCCGATGGTCGGTGCGAACCTGGCCAAGCAGATGGGCGTCGCCGGCGAACAGAAACGCACGGACTTGATGGGCATGTTGCTGTTGATCTCGCCTCCGGGTTACGGAAAAACGACGCTGATGGAATACATCGCCAATCGGCTAGGAATTACGTTCATGAAGATCAATGGACCGGCGATTGGCCATCAGGTGACGTCGCTGGATCCGAAAGAGGCTCCCAACGCCAGTGCTCGCGAAGAGATCGAGAAACTGAACCTTGCCCTAGAGATGGGCGACAATGTGATGATCTATCTGGACGACATCCAGCACTGTAATCCGGAGCTTTTGCAGAAATTCATTTCCTTGTGCGATGCGACGCGGCGGATTGAAGGTGTCTTCAACGGGAAACCAAAGACCTACGATTTGCGTGGCCGCAAGGTTGCGGTCGTGATGGCGGGTAATCCTTACACTGAAAGTGGTCAGAAATTCCAGATTCCAGATATGCTGGCTTCCCGGGCCGATACGTACAACTTGGGCGACGTGATTGGCGACAACTTCGACG
>CALDEW010000104.1 GCA_937942355.1 uncultured Pirellulaceae bacterium
CTGCAGCGGTTCAAACCGATATCCGAATTCCTCAATGTCGGGCCGAAACGTCTCTGCGATTAAATCGACCGTCTTGGCGTCATAGTGCTCTTGATAGTTGGTGCGACCAGAGCGATTGAGTTGTTTTAATTTTGGCGAGATTCCCAGTTGCTGAGCAATCGTTTGGAAGTCGGCATCGAGCGTTTCAAAACGGCCGACAAAATCAACCACGCGCTGGCCATCGTGAATCAAGAAAGAACGTTGCAGCCGAAATCGCTGATCGCATCGCCAGCGTACATACTCCGAAAACACGCCCAGCCGTTTGACTTCGTCGTGGTTTGCATGCCGCGGCTTTCGCAGAATGTACTTATAGTGCGACAGCTCCCAGTCCCACGGATTTCGCACGAACGCAAAACTAAACTTCGAATTGAATTCTTCCAACGAAGTCTGCTGAATCAAATCGCTGGCCGTCATGTGATCGGGATAGAATTTTGGCCCAAACTGCCGAATGCCAACGCGCTTGAGCACTTGGTTAACGGGTTCTTTCCACTTCGGCATCGCATGGGGCCTTAACGCCCGCCTGATACTCGTCCCGGCCGTTTTAAAGACGTGGACGAAAATGAAGTTGCAGCGATTGGATACGATCATTAAACGGCAGCTCTGCGTTTCTGGTGCGGCGTGCAAAAACAACGGTAGATGCAGATTCATCTATAAAGGGATTTAGCAATCACAGCAATCGAATTTCATGTTGGCTCCGAATTGTAATATTTACAATTCTCCGGCCATGGCTAATCAATTGGCCGTGCAACCCGACAAATCCGGCGATTCCTTAAGAAAAACCTCTGTCGACCGCAATTGTAGAATTTCACGAAAAATCAGTCGACTTTCGTCCACGGTGACCTAACTTTTAACGTTGTCAGTCGCCGCTCTCCTCTTATTGCACGATTGACTGCCCACCTGCCTAAACCTAATCGAGGGTAATCAATATGGAAATAGCCACACCAATCACGCTGCTTCAACGTGTGCAACACGCGATCATCCATAATCCCCAGCTCAACAACTGCGATATCCAGTATCAAGCAGACGATGACGGAAAACTGGTCATCGAAGGTGAAGCTGAGACTTATTTCGCAAAACAGATGGCTCAAGAAGTCCTTCGAAACGTCGAAGGCGTCAGCGCTATCACGAATGATTTAACCGTCGTTTACTAATTCGCCGGGCCAAAGCCTGAGCGGATATCCCCATCTTTATCCATAAGCAGACACCCACCGCCGCGCCGTTGGTGCCCGCTGCGATTAAAACTTCTTCCGCAATTCTACGCGGATACCTGATACGTCATCATCGTTTCGCAAGAACCCCTTCATTCCATCAGCGCGAAAGATGACCGAGTTCGACAACGGCAGCTGATACCGAAAACCGACGCCGAATTGATCTCCCTGAGCCCTGCGAGTTGCGGCGTCACCCATCACGCCCAGCATTGCCGTTTCCAACACCAGCTGTTGGTCGAGTTCGCGGCCCAGAAGATTAAGTCCTGCGGCAAATCCGTAAGTGTCATTGGCCGTCGCATCGAGGGTAGGGTATCCTGTCAAATTATCGGACTCAAACAGGATTCCGGTGTTTCGCAATATGCCACCAGAGGCACCGGCGCGAGCGACCGATTGCGGACGATCGAATCCAGCAAACATATTGAAGTAGGGCACAATGTTGGTCGGATGACCGGTGATCAGACTATTCTCCGACAGCAGTAGCACTCCATCAGCCGTATTTTCCACAACATCTGTTGACTGCCCCGCGTTGACGATCACGCGGGTCGAGTTTGACAGAAACCGACCATAGCGGCGCGTGTAACCGATGCCGATATTGTGATAGCTGCGATCATCGAACGTACGATCGTCCAAAAATGCGTAGTCAACTTCGATGTAACCGTTGAGTGCTTCGATGAAGCTGGCGATGCCCATCACGCGCGCCGCGCTATCATCGCCGGGAAATGCATCACTATCTAATTTGTCATAGCCAGCAAAAAACGTGATGTCCATGTTGCTGATGTTGAAGCGCGGGCTGTTCTTCGCCGGAAGCGTGGCGGCAAAACCCAAAATCGCGTCTTCCATCCAGATACCGTTTTGAAATACCAGCGGAATGATACCGGCGGTAAACGGCAAATCGAATGGTAACGTCTTACCAATCGCTCCACCGACGATTGCCCCCAAATCACCTTCGAAGAACCCAAAATCAATGTTGGCGTCGCCTTCAAAAATAAAACGGTCTTCGTCAAACGAATATCGGTTGTGCTGAGCCCCGCCGGTTGGCGAAACGAAAGCGTGGAATCGTTCTGTGCTGGTCAACTTTAAATCGAAATCCAAATTCAATTGCGTCGCGACCAACGAATCGCTTTGGCCGTTTTGATTGTTGGACGCATAGCCCACGCGCGAGTCGCCATAGATCAAAAATTGCGGCACGAAATTGTTGTGGAAGCCCAGCAGCGATGATCCCGGGCTCAATTGCCCCAGCTGATACCAAGGCCGCCCCAACTCCACCAAGGGTCGTTGGTTCGCGTTAAGCGTTTTGCCTTGGTACACATTCATCTGCGTACCCGGATCGTAGGGCAGATACGGATTGAGCGCGTCGCCGGAGAAGTCGGACGCCAGCGGCTCCATCAAGTGAGCGAAAGCGTCCGTCTGCGGCTTGTCTTGGATGTAGTGATCGCCGATTTTGGGTTGAGCGGCCAGTTTGAAATCATCCTTGGCAGACGTAGATTTTGGCGGAGCTTTCTTTTCACCCTTCTTCGGTGCCGCGACAACTTTCTTCTTCTTTTTAGGTTCGAGCGCGGCAATTCTGTCAGCCAGTTTCTTTGGCAAGACACCGATCGCTGCGCCGCTGAATGCGCTTTGATCTGCCGCAGTGATCTGCAACTCCGCCGATGCCGCTGCCACCGAAAATGGTTGAGTTTCTTCCATCGACAAATTTTGCTGAGTATTCGTCAGCGGCGTTGGCAACGCGCTAAGCCGTCGTGCAATCGAAAGATCGGCGACGTCGGGTTTGATGGCTTCCATTGACTGACTTTGCACCGGTTGAATCGCTTCGGCATCCAAACGTTCAAGTGTTGCCGTTCCAACTTGCGAACCCTCCGAAATCGGAACCTCAAAATCGTTTTCCCTCGTGCTGACCTCCTCAACTCTTGCTTGCCCACTTTCAGGCAACTCAAGCTGATTTTGGCCCATCACCGGCAACGGTCGCAACTCAAGCCGGTGTTCACTAATCGTGGGCAACGGTCGCAACTCAAGCCGGTTTTCACTAATCGCCGGCAACGACCGAAACTCTAAATCTTCACCGCCCAGATCTTCGGCGCCTTCAAATTTTGGCAGCGGCTTGAAACTAGGGCTGACTCGGTCCGGCAGCGCTGTAATCTTCCATTCATCTTTTGAGGGCAACGTAGGCAGGGCAGTGATCTCGATCGGGTCATCCGCCACATCAAACGATGGCTGCGTCGAAGTCGCTTCCCATGCCTGGGCAGGCACTGCTAGGTCGGTAGCAACCGATTCTCGAGTCGTGCCCCAACGCGCAGCACCCACCAATGCGACGATAGCAATCATGATTGCTCCGGCGACAACGGGTACTGGGATGGAGTCGAACTTCTTCACTAACGGACTTCGAAGGAGACTGTGTTAACGTGAAAATCTGCGATCCACTCATTCATCATGCGTTCCATCTCAGGAGTCGCATCACAAAAACGCATGAAATAAATCGGCTCAGCTCGGGAGCGCATGCGCACACTCAGTCGGTAGACTCCCGGACGACGAATCAAATCGCTTGGCACAGAGAACTTTGCATTGCGTGAACCCAACGCCGGAATCGAATGGCCTTCCATACGAATGCCCGGTGGATGATTGATCACGGTCACCGGCTGCGGAGCAGGGCGAATGAACGGTAGCTGATCAACATCGAAGTTGACCGGCAAGTACATTTCGCGCTCGGTGCCTTTGACATTGGTGGTCAAAAACTTGGTCTGCAAGTTGAACAATTGATCGTCAAAGGGAATCAATCGAGCCAACACGTCCAAGGAATGGTTGTCCGCTAGATCGCCGTTGGAATCCACATACCCCGTTTCCCAAATGCGCTGACCGTCAGGATCGATCAGCACCACATTCATCCACAATTGAGGCTGAGCGCCCAAGGAGCCGCTGGGCATGTTGTGACCGGAATTGGTATTGGTCAAACAGTAACGGAAGTTCAATCGCTGTCCCGCCGTCGGTCGCTCAGCGAAGAACGGACCGTCCAACTTGGAACCGTTCTCCAACAGCTGACGTCGAAGATCTTTTTTATAGGCCAGCTTCTTCAGATTTTCGGTGATGATCTCACGCGCTTCGACACGATCGTCGGCGTCCTGCCAAACCGGCGGAAAATAATCTCCCGCCAATCCATCGGCGACATCGTCTTCGTATTTTTCTTTGCCCCAATCGGACCGCCAATCAAAGGACAGCCACTCGTTGATTGACCATTTATCGGCTTCGGTTGTTTGAGGAAAGATGCCCGGATGCGCAATCGAATATCCCGGACCGTAAAACATGTGGTTGGAGTGTTTGCGCTCAGGGTTGACGACCTTGCCACCAACAACAGCAGCCGGCCCAAAGGAATACCCCGCGTCGACGCCCGGTACAATTCCCATGTGACAGTCTTGGCATGAGATGCCTTCTTTGCACGCAGGCGACGCCCGATACTGGTCCCAGACGACCTCCAATTTAATACCGGGTTTCACCGCCACCTGATGACACGACATACAAAACGAAGACTTCGAAAGCTCTTCGAATTGGATACTTCGGCGATGCATCGACTGGCCGATGCCTTTGTCATGGGCGTCCGTTTTGACTTTGTACTTGCCTGCGTATTTGGCCGCGACCGCAACGCCTTGGCCATTGCTGCCGCCGTAGACCGGATCGTAGATGCCACCAGGTTCGATACGCCGTTCGCCGTCGGCTTTTGTATAGGGTGTTTTGACGCGGTGACATGCAACGCACGTCACACCTTCGCGGAACACGGCCGGCCCGTCCCAGATCGCTTGGTCTCGCCGAAGTCCCATCGTGGTGGCCACCGGTGCATGACATCGCAAACAGAAATACCCAATCGTGCCCGATGTCAGTTTGTTTATCTTGTCTTCGAAGACATGAAACATGGGGGAGATCGATGCGTAGGCGTGACTGCTGGCCGCCCACTCTTCAAAGATCTGTTCATGGCATGTTTTGCATTCTCGTGCTGACGGAAAAGCGTCGCGCGAGTAGATCTCAAGATGGGGGTCAGGCCCCTCCTTGGATCTATCTTTGTCATCTGCATCAGGGTCAGAAGTATCGTCTCTTTTTGCCTTCGTGTTGGTATCGTTGGCACTAGCCTTAGCAGTGGCAGCGGCAGCTTTAGTCGCCGAAGCTTTGGTGAAGGCCGCTTGCGTGGCTTTGGCATGCGGGTTGTACAACGTCTCATCCGCCGCAGCGACAGCAGCGGGTTGATCGGTTGACGGTTGTTCGGCTAACTGTTGTGCGGCTAATGGATAACCGCCATAGGATGACGTCGCTGCATTTTGAGGATGAGCTTCGGCGCGGGATTGGCGTTGGAGATAATCTTGCAGATCCGTCGTACACGCAGCGGGCAATTCTTGCAGCGTCGCCATATCTTTGGAAGACAGACGCTGCACAATTCCTGAATCGGAGAACTGGTCGGGATAGTCCAAACCACTATCGTAAGAAGCAGTTTCAACGGTGTTGGGCGGTATCCAAAGATCATCGACGACGTTTGGGTTAAGCGCGCTGCCGCGATCAACGTGCGTATCTAGGGGAAGCGGGCTGTCCAGCGGTGGCGGCAGGGTTTGCGAATGCGTTTGCGACTGCCACAGCGTTTGCGCCCCCTGGGTGAAAAAATTGGGCGGATCGTCGGTGCGTACCGGGGGGTAGGTTCTCACCGAAGGGGTGATGTTCCACGTCTCTGAATTGAATTTCAAGTACACAATCAGCGTAAACAGCACTATGCAAGCACAGCTAATTCCGCCAATGGCCTTGTTGGGGGGGACAATCATGGCCGCAGGGAGTTGTTAATCGTTAAATTATTTTACCAACGTGCTCCGTCAGCGCGAAAATGAACTCGGAACTTGACCTTTTGGTAACGGCCACACACCGATCTCCGCGCAGCTTCGCCAAAAAACCGATGGCACCGCTGTCGACTTATAGAGGGATTCAAAAAAGCCCGCAACAGGTTTCCAATTGGGCAAAAACGATGAAAAATGCCTGCCAAACCTCCCATCCGGAGGTCCAAATGGCAGGGATGGACCTCCGATTGCCGACATCTTCGGCGATCCAGCGGGCAATGACATCAATTTTGCCGCCGCCTATTCATTAAATAAGGCCATTTGCCAGAAAATGGCCCTTGTGGTAAAGCGGGGCTAATTCCTATACTGTCGGGCTTTCGATAAACTGAATTTTGAGAGCAAGCTGCGATGAAAGTCCGCGCCAGTGTTAAACGAATCTGCGAAAACTGCAAAGTTGTCCGTCGCAAGGGTCGCGTGTACGTAATCTGCACAAATCCTCGCCATAAACAACGGCAAGGTTAATCCCTTTAATCGCTCGTCCGGCCAAGGTTTTGTATTGTAAATTCCGAGATCGCCGGCCGTTCGATGCTTACCAAATCTACTGCGTAAGCTCATTTGACGCTTCCATTTAACGAAATGGATAACGTCAATTTGAACCCCATACTTATAAGTACAACCATAAATCACTTCGGCTGACTGCCGGACCTGTTTCAAGAGAGATTTTTTATGCCTCGTTTGCTAGGGGTTGATATTCCAAACGACAAGAAGGCCGTTGTGTCTTTGACCTATTTGTATGGAATCGGTCCACAGACCGCGCGTGACCTTTGCCGTAAAGCCGGCGTTGATCCCGATGTAAAGGCGCGCGATCTAACTGACAAAGACGTCAGTAGTATCTCGACAATCATCGAACGCGACTACACCGTCGAAGGTCCACTTCGCCGCCACGTGCAGCAGTGCATCACTCGTCTTCGTGAGATCAAAAGCTACCGAGGCATTCGTCATCGCGTCGGGCTTCCCGTCCGCGGCCAACGAACCAAAACAAACGCTCGCACCCGCAAAGGTCCTAAGAAAACCGTTGCCGGTAAGAAGGGCGTCAAGGACTTGAGGTAGGTTTGATCCTGATGACCTCCTTCGTAAAGCGATGGAGGTTGTTGCGACCTGCTTTCAACGTCAGAGCATTTAATCAATACAGTTTCCGAATAAGCCCGAAGGCTTGTTTGGGTTTTTTTCGGTGTATTTGCGAACGTCTTAAAATACGGCGATGCACTAAAATCCTGGAGTTAATTTACAGTGGCTAAATCAAAGAAAAAACGCGTCCGCAGAAATGTGACTTACGGCATTGCCCACATTCAAGCGACCTTCAACAACACGACAGTGACCATCACCGACACCAAAGGTGAAACGTTGTGCTGGTCTAGCGCCGGTACATGCGGTTTCAAAGGCAGTCGAAAGAGCACGCCGTTTGCCGGCCAGAGTGCTGCTCAAACTGCTGCTGAAAAAGCGATGAAGTTCGGTGTGAAGGAAGTCGAAGTCCGCGTCAAAGGCCCAGGCAGTGGTCGTGAAAGTGCGATTACCGCGCTTCAAGCGGCTGGCCTGAATATTAAATCCATCGAAGATCGTACGCCGATTCCACACAACGGTTGCCGTCCTCGTAAAAAGCGTCGCGTTTAAAACCAAATTTGATCGTGCGGCGGCATCAAGCAATTGCCGACCAGTCACGATCAACGGTTTCCCGCGTTGTCTTTTTTTTAACCCAAACAAATCACCGTAACCCACCTGGGTTGCTCTTCTTTCGGAGAAAACTCCATGCATATTCGTTGGCGAGGTTTAGAACTTCCAAGTGTCGTTGAATGTGAGCGCGAATCGCTTACCCGTACCTACGGCAAATTCACGGCAGAACCTTTTGAGCGCGGCTTCGGCACGACTGTAGGCAACAGCCTCAGACGCGTTTTGCTATCCAGCCTTGAAGGTAGTGCTGTAACACAGTTGAAGATTCGCGGTGCCAACCACGAATTCTCTTCGATCCCCGGCGTCCTAGAAGACGTTACCGAAATTGTGCTCAACGTGAAGTCCTTGGTTGTCAAGAACTACACCGATCAAATGAAAGTCATCACGATCGAAAAAAGTACCGCTGGTCCAATCACTGGCGCGGATATCCAAACTGGCGGCGACGTCGACATCATCAACAACGACCACGTCTTGGCAACGTTGACCGATGACGTTCCGTTTATGATGGAGATGGTCGTCGAAAACGGTCGTGGATACATTCCCGCAACCGAACACAGCGGCAACGACCACGAGATCGGAATTGTTCCCATCGACGCGGTTTACAGCCCTGTTACACGAGTGCGCTACGATGTGGAAGAGACGCGTGTCGGTCAGAAAACAAACTACGATCGTTTGACGTTGGAAATTTCAACCAATGGTTCGATCTTTCCAGAGATGGCGTTGGTGGAAGCTTCAAAAATTCTTCGTAAGCACCTCAATCCGTTCGTTCAGTACTCTGAGCTCGGCGCCGAGGTTCACGCTCAACCGCAAAGCAAAGGCGGCATCGACGCGGCTTTGGAGGCGAAGTTGAGCATGCCGATCACAGAACTGCGGTTCTCAGTTCGCGCAACCAATTGCCTGGATTGTTCGGACATTCGAACCGTCCGCGATCTGGTCCAGAAGACAGAAGACCAGCTGATGGAAATCCGCAATTTCGGCGAAACGACGTTGGTCGAAGTTCGCCAGTTGCTGGGAGAATTGGGAATGCACTTGGGAATGAAAGTTCCCAAGGCGCCCGTGATCAGTTAATTAGGAAAACCGATGGTCGCCTTTGAGCCCGCGAAGGGGTTGTTTCAAAGGCGACATTTTCAAAAAAGACATTTACTGTTGAATAGAATTTTGGTGATACGATGAGACACAGAAGAAAAGGCCGTCAGTTAGGTCGTTCGTCCAGCCATCGCAAGGCGATGCTCAAGAATTTGGCTACCGGCCTTTTTCTAACGCTGCGTGACGACATGTTCTACGAAGGCTTGTACCAGTCCGATGGAACCACGCCGGTTAATCCTCCCAAGCACAAGGGACGGATCACGACGACGCTCCAAAAGGCGAAAGAAGTTCGTCCCTTGGTGGAGAAGTGCGTGACGCTGGCCAAGAAAGCCTTGCCACACCTCGAAGCCGCTGATGCTTTGAACACCGACGCCGATCGCGGCAGCGATGCTTGGAAAAGTTGGCGTGAAGGCGACGGGTGGCAGAAGTGGAACGCTGCGATTGCTCCGGCAATCAATTACCGTCGTCGGGCTTACGCGCTGCTTGGCGATAAAGAAGCCGTTTCGATCCTGTTCGATGACGTTGCACCCAAGTTTGCAGACCGTTCCGGCGGATACACCCGCGTGCTTAAGCTCGCGGGCGTGCGTTTGGGCGATGCAGGCGCTCAAGCCGTTCTCGAATTCGTCGGCGAAAACGATCGCGTCAAACAAGCCGCCACCGCGGTGAAGCCATCGTTTGCCGATGACAACGATACCCAAGAGGAGAAGGCAGAAGAAGCAGAGGCTAAGGACGATTCTGCAGCTGCGGGTGCCGCTGCTGCCGGAGCCGCAGCAGCTGCTGACGATGCTCCTGCCGAAGAGGCACCTGAGTCTCCAAAAGGAATCAAATTTGACGACTTGAAAGTCGTCGAAGGTATTGGCCCCAAGTGCGAAGAAGCACTCAAGGCAGCCGGCATCGGCACTTGGAAAGCTTTGGCCGATTCAACGCCAGAGAAGATCACAGAAATCCTCGATGCGGCCGACGGTAACTTCGCCGGCCAAGTCCCAACCACATGGCCCGATCAAGCGAAGATGGCCGTTGATGGCGACTGGGAAAAGCTCGAGAAGTGGCAAGACGAACTCGACGGCGGTAAATTGCCCGAGTAAGTCAGCACTTCTCATCCAAGATACAGACAAAAGGCCGGCTGGGTTTGAATCCCAGCCGGTCTTTTTTCGTCGGTCTAGAGTTGCCCACCGAGACCAAATATTCCAAAGCGGTGCAGAACCACCGCACTCCAAATTTTTCATATGGAGTGCGGTAGCACGATACCGCTTTGGAATGTTTAGATGCGTCCGGCTTACCAGCCTTCCAATCGGCGAACAGGATTTTTAACGAAATCCACTACTTACGCGAGCTTTTGAGCCCAAACCGCCTGACCAAATATTATTTGCGTATTTCTCAAAGAAACTCTTGCCTTCATGCTACGCTGACGATACTATGTATTACATACGTCCTATTAAAA
>CALDEW010000105.1 GCA_937942355.1 uncultured Pirellulaceae bacterium
TCAGTGACAGAACTTGAAATTTTTATCCAATTTGGATATTATTTGCTTTGAGTTGAGGTTGTCATTTGAACAACGAAACCACGAGCAATGCAACGTTTTCCCAACACAAGCAATAGGCAGAATTGGTAGATTTAGGATCTAGTGTCCTTTGGACGTGCAGGTTCGATTCCTGTCACCCCCACTAAGAACCGGCCTGAATTATTTCAGGTCGGTTTTTTTTATTTGACCTACGTTAAGTTTGAGTCTTGTGGATGTGCGGCAGTTCAACTGCTTTTTCCGATCCCAAGGTTCGCAACCCTGCCGAAGCCTATAACACCACGTCTTTCTGACACATCTATCCCCACGCTGAACACATTATTGTCGACCGTCTATGACGCCCAGAAAATAAGTAACGCAAAGTCGCTAGGACGCGAAGCCGCAGAGTATCTGATCCGCATCGTTTTTCTTCGCGACTTCACGTTAAATCAAAACTCGGACATTGATCGGCGGCTGTAGCCAGAATCCAACAGGTCTCTTTATTAGCAGCCTAAAGGAACGCAGAAGTTACTCTTCTGGCCAACTCTCGATCGTTAAAATTGTCTTAGTTTTATGTGAACTGATCTTAACTTCGATGCAGTCGTGGAAAGAAAAAAGGTGGTAATGAAAACAGGGAGAACAAAGAAGACGAATAGAGTCTTGTTCCTTGCCCGTGAAACAGATTTGCCGTTTTATGCTCTTCTTTCAAAACTCTGTTTTACGGATACCACTTTTTTGAATTTAAACTCAAACTAAATATGGCGCTTACGATTTCTTCATATCAGGCCGATATACTCCCGCCCAATTGATGGTCGAAACCATTCAATAACGGAAGTTAAAAACGGATATTTGGAGATGAGTATCATGAAGATTTCAAGCGGAAGAAGCGGTTTTACTCTGGTCGAGTTGTTGGTTGTGATCGCAATCATCGGTGTTTTGGTTGCGATGCTTTTCCCCGGTTTTGTCGCTGTTCGAAGCGCCGCTCGGAGCACTCAATGCAAAAGCAACCTACGACAATTAGGATTGTGCCTCATAGCCAAGGCCAGCAATTCACCCTCGGGGGCTTTCTGCACAGGTGCTTTTGATAGTAAGCGTGACGGGGCTTTTGATCAGTACAGCTGGGTCAGTGATTGCTTGGATCAAGGCATTCCCGCAGGACAAATGCTTTGCCCTGCTTCTATCTGTTTGGGTTCGGAAAAATGGAATGGCTTCAGCTCGAACGGAGCCTCGGCTCCTCCTGCCCGTGCAGGTGTTCCCTTGAAAGCCTCAGAGCAAGAGCTTGCCGAATCTGGACTCAACACGAACTACGCAACCAGCTGGCACTTGGTGCGCAGTGCTCCTATCTTTGGCGGTTCCAGTGGCAATACGTCAACCGTGGGTGGATTGAAAGACTGGTGGAAAAACGGGGTGCAGGTGACACGTGGTCCTCTCAGTCAGCGCGAACTTGACCGCGGCGATGTACCGACCAGCAGCCTTCCGTTCATGGGATGCGCGACTCAAGGCGATGTGGGTGCCGATGGCACCGGAGACGGAATTCTTGAAACAACAATTTCTGCCGATCTGGGGCTCGTCGCTGGAGCACCGGTCTGTGAGAGTTTCAACGATGGTCCGTCAATGTCAAACGGCTCCAATGCGATTCTGCTGGCCGAAGCCGGAACTCCTCAAAAACTTTTTGATCCAGTCAACAATATCCCAGGCTTTTCCTACCCTGCAAAAGGCGAAGTCGGAGTTGCGAACGTAATTCTCCAGGACACGCGTGACTGGTTTGCCTACCACTCAAAGACGGTCAACATTGTGTTTGCTGACGGAAGTGTTCGTGCGGTCGAAGACACCAATGGTGATGGCTTCATTAACCCAGGTTTCCAAGTTGATCCGGCCACCGCGTCATTCGAGAACACTGGCTACACTTCTTCGGAAACAGAATCCAGCCCTTGGGAGATATACCCAGGCGTTTCACTCAAAGGATCTTTCCCAACAAAGAAGTTCGAACAGTAAACTAACTGGAGTTTGTATACTCGAACCCAAGGGCATGCTTAAGCATGCCCTTTTTTGCGTAGAAATCGGGTTTTCCAGTGGCGCTTGCGGCGTCAAACCTGTAGAGTCTAAGATTCTATTGGCAGAGGGCAGATCGACCAACGGAGCATTCTCGAAAGCTCTGTTCGCTTACCTCCGGCAGAATTACTTTGCGCAACCACTCTTAAGCAAACCACTCTTAAGCAAACCAAAGGCGACCTTTCACGGATGATTATATGCGGACCTGCAGCGCAGGAATTAAGACAGTTGGATGCCGGCAGTGTCCAGACGGTGATTACATCACCACCCTATTTTCAACTGCGCAACTACGACGCTGGCGAAAACGAAATCGGCAACGAGCCTTCGTTGGAACAATACGTTCATGCGCTGATGGAAGTCTTCGACGGGGTGAAGCATGTGCTCAAACCCGACGGCACGTTCTGGTTGAACTTGGGGGATACGATGAAGAACGGTTCGCTGTTGGGGATGCCCTGGCGAGTCGCGTTTGCGATGAAAGATGCGGGGTGGTTTCTGCGCAGCGAAATCGTGTGGGCCAAACCCAACCCGATGCCCGAATCGGCCAAGAACCGCCCTACCCGGTCGCACGAAAAACTGTTCCTCTTCACGCAGAAGAAATCTGGCTACAAGTTCAACCAACTCAAAGAGGCGGCCGTCTACGCAGGTGTGTCGCGCGGTGGTTCTACTAATCGCTACGAGCAAAACACATCGGGCATGGACGCGAAAGTCTACGACACACGCAACAAACGAGACGTTTGGTCAGTGAAACCGGCGACGCTCTCGGGAGCTCATTTTGCTATCTTTCCTGACGATTTGATCGCACCGTGCATCGAAGCCGGCAGTGATGCGGGGGATGTGGTGCTGGACCCGTTTTCAGGATCAGGGACTACCGGTGTTGTCGCCCGGAAGCTGGGACGCGACTACATCGGTATCGAACTCAGTGCCAAGTACGCCAAACTATCCAAAGAACGTATTTCCGGCGCGTGGAAGATCAAACGACCCACCGTTTTGCAAACATGGCACAAATCCTACATCGCCGTGGCCCAAGCCTACGAATTAGAAGACGAACAACAGGTCCGAGACGCCCACGAAAACGTCTGCGATACACTAGACCGGATGCGGACGCGCGTTTTCGACCATAACGATCTGATCGACGAACTTTTGGGATCGACTTGCAATTCCTACCTACGCATGGTCAACGGCGCTGAAGATCCAGACCACCTGCCGGCGTTCGACGAATTGGTGGACATGGCGGTGAACGCGCCGATGTATGCGGCGCTGCTGGAGGGAAGTGAGAACCCCGAAGAGTCGCTGTTTGAAACGCTGAAGATTGGCAAGCTTCCCATCCCCCGTTTTGAAGACGCATTGGATGAGTGTTTTGAGGTTCAAGGGAAGTGAATTTTGAGGTCCTTGAAACCGGAGGGCTGGTGCCCGTACCGCTTGGATCTAGAGAATCGAGAACAGCGATGGCGTTTCGAGCACTTATCGTAGAAAAGGTCAGCGACTCCGAAGTCTCTTCGGTGATCTCAACACTGACCGATGACCAGCTTCCTGAGGGCAACGTAACGGTGGCCATTGAGTACTCGACGGTGAACTATAAAGACGGCCTCTGCTTGAGGCCCAACAATGGCTTGGTGCGCCAGTACCCTCACGTGCCGGGAATCGACTTTGCAGGTACCGTTGAAACTTCCACTGATGATCGTTATCGGCGCGGCGACAAAGTGGTGCTGACCGGCTGGCGTGTTGGCGAAAGCCACTGGGGCGGATTTTCTCAAAAGGCGCGCGTCAATGCGGATTGGTTGGTACCGCTGCCCGTTGGATTAACCACGCGACAAGCGATGGCGATCGGAACAGCGGGTTTGGCGGCGATCTTGGCCGTGTTGGCGCTGGAAGACCACGGGCTGCAACCTCAAGACGGAGAAGTGTTAGTCACCGGAGCCGCCGGTGGTGTTGGATCAATCGCAACGGCGGCACTGGTCGGAGCCGGCTACGATGTTGCAGCTGTTACCGGCCGGCCTGAAGCAGGTGACTATTTGAAATCATTGGGGGCGTCACGTATTGTGCCGCGCGGCGACATCGACACCGCAATCAAGAAACCAATGGAATCCGAATCATGGGCCGGCTGCGTCGATGCTGTTGGTGGCGAAATGCTGGCGCGAGTCATCGGGCAGTTGAAATACGGGGCTTCGGTCGCGGCAGTGGGCTTGGCCGGTGGAGCGGCCCTTCCAGCAAGCTTGATTCCTTTTTTACTGCGTGGTGTCAATCTTCTGGGCATCGATAGCGTCACGCAGCCTTACGAAAACCGATTGAAGGCGTGGCGACGCCTTGCGACCGACCTCCCACTGGAAAAGCTCGACGCGCTGATCCACCCGGCAACGCTTGAGGAAGTATCCGATCTGGGCGAACAAATTCTCAAAGGACAGATCAGAGGTCGGGTGGTAGTCGACGTGAACGCGTAGCGCTATGTCGTCTTAAGAAGCTATGCGTTTTTTAACGCAAAGACGCGGAGGCGCAAGGACGCAAAGATGTTTTGCGAGCATCAGACTTGTATTGAAGAAATACGGTCAATGGCTAT
>CALDEW010000106.1 GCA_937942355.1 uncultured Pirellulaceae bacterium
AGGCCGGACCGAGCCGACCGAATTGGGAAAAGAGTGTCCACTTCTTAGTCAGATGCCGCTTCCTAGAACATTGCCGTCCCAAATGATCTGGTCGGCGCTGTTCCGGCTTTGCCGAGGAGGGGCAATCCGCTTCGTGGTGACTTGCTTGAAGACCGAAAGTACGTTTCACCGGCCTGCCGTAACTGCGCCTATCGGCTTGGTACGGCCTACTGCCTTCACTCAACGTCCGCTGGAGCTGCGGATTGTGGAACGGGTGCAGGCTTGGGCGAGGTTCTTTTGAATAGTCCAAACATCTCGCTATCGGTCGATAGGATCAAGCTGGTGTCGGACTTCAAGGCGGATTTGTACATCTCCAGCCGTTGCAAGAATTCGAAGAACTCCAGATTCTTCCCGTATGATTCCGCTGTCATGCGAATCACCTCTGCATCGGCGGCTCCGCGAATCTCGGCGCTGCGCTGTTTCATCGTACCTTCGATGGAATCAAGCTGCTTGCGCGTGATACCTTGGATCTGATTTCTATCTTCTTCGGCTTCAGATTGAAACAGCTGAGCAATTCGCTCCCGTTCACTACGCATCCGTTCGTAGACGGTGTCGCGAACTTGATCGCTGTACTTCACCCGTTTGATATGCACGTCGACCAGTTCCATACCGTACTCCTGAAGCAGATCGCGACTGGCAACGGCTAAAATCTGTCTTTCGATTTCTTCGCGTCCGGATTCGACTTCGTCACGCGCGGTCGCCGTGCGTTCGAGTTCTTCGCTTTCGTAGACCAATTTTTCGTTGCTGGTCCGCACAAGGTCGATCAGGTTGTTCTTGGCGATCACGTCGCGAACGGCCGAATCGACAATGTCATCTAAAATCTTTTGGCCGCGCTGTTCACTGCGCACGTTGGTGAAGTACCTTTGCAGTTCTACAATTCGCCAGCGTGCCCAACAATCAACGAAGATACGTTTCTTGTCACGTGTCTGCATGTTCTCGGGAGCTCCGTCCCAAGGCAGGATTCGTTTCTCTAGCGAGTGGACCGTTTGCAGAAACGGAATCCGAAAATACAAACCGGGTTCCGAAATGAATCGAACCGGTTTTCCAATCTGTGTAACGACGGCTTGGCTGCCTTCATTGACGATATAGGTCGACAAGTAAAACAAAACAGCGACGGGGATCATCAGTACCAGAAACGCGATTAGTTTGGCTTGCATTACTTTTTCCCTCGCAGTGGATTGGCTTCCGTTGAACCGTTGAGGTTTAACACAGGCAGCATTTGGTTCACCGATTCGTCGATGATGGTTTTGTCACCGACGTTGATAAGTACTTCTTGCATCGCTTCGAGGTACAATCGTTGCTTGGTGACTTCGGGAGCTTTTTCGTACTGTTCCAATTTCGCGTTGAAGGCTGAAATGCGGCCTGTGGTTTCCATCAACACGCGGTCTCGGTAACCTTCAGCCTCGGAGATCAGCTGTTTCTGTTTACCGCGTGCCGCGGGTATCTGGCGATTGCGTTCACCCTCGGCTTGGTTGACGACGCGTTCCTTGTTCTGACGGGCTCGGTTGACTTCCTGGAAAGCGTCTTTGACCGATTCCGGAGGCGAAGTTGTTTGCAGCTTGACCGTTACGACTTCGACGCCCATCTCGAATTTGTCCAACATTGCCTGAATTTCTATTTTGGATTGGGCGGCAATCTCTTCGCGTCCCATCGTCAGCACCGAATCAACACTGCGGTCACCGACAAGTTTTCGCATCACCGTTTCGGAGACGTCTTGGATGGTGTCGGGAATGGCGGGGTTGATGCCCGATTGAGTCAAATTTGCGAGCGATTCCCAACGGCCGCTGTCATCGCCCCCGACATTGAACAGCGACTGGTAAGGGTCGCTGATGCGGTATTGTACGATCCATTCGACGTGGGCCAGATTAAGATCACCCGTCAACATGTCGGCGATCTCCAGCATGCTTTTGTTCTTGGATGCGTAGCGCGTGTCACGACCGGCTTCAATGGTACGGAAACCAAATTCCTCGGTTTGGACGCTGCGGACCGGAACGGTGTAGGCGCTCTCGATTGGCCAGGGAAACTTCATTTGCAGACCGGGTTCTACGGTGCGGACGTGTTCGCCGAATCGCAGCACCACAGCTTGATCACTCGCATCAACGCGATAGAAGCAGGTGTAACAAACGAAACCGGCGGCAATCAAAAGGAGCAAAAATGCCCCTTGAAACATGCCTTGGTAGATTTGGTCCGCATCAGGGCCACCGCGCTGAAAGTTCGGCCGGTTCTGGGAGAACTTTTTGAAGAAGTCAGAATCACTCATGGCGATTTTTCTATTGATACAGAGTTGGAACGAGTCACAAATGTGAAGGAGCGAGGGTTGTGATCAGGCAAAATGTGCCGGTTGGGCGATTCTTACCCTTTCTCTCTATCGACCGCTGCAGGTCCAAGAGTCGAGTAAACTTACTCGATTGGGCTCAAAATAGCGCTCAAATCAGCCAAATCTTCTATAGCAGCAAAGGCGCAATCGAGCCGGAAAAACGTGGTAAATTGGCCCGTTTATGGCGTTGCGGAGCCTTGGCCAGCCGCTATAATACTTCGCTCTGAGAATCCTGAGATTTAGAACAAAATACGATTTTTTTATACGGACAAAGTGTTATGGCTCGCGTGTGTCAAGTCTGCGGCAAAGGCCCAGTTATGGGAAACAAAATTGAAACGCGTGGTAAAGCTAAGTACCTCGGCGGTGTGGGAACAAAGATCACGGGTAAAACTCGTCGTCAGTTCCGCCCCAATCTGCAGAAGGTCCGCACGGCGATCCCAGGCGGTGGCGTGAAAACGATGAAGGTTTGCACCTCTTGCATCCGCAGCGGCGCTGTTCGAAAAGCCGTTCAGCAGAAGCCATTTGCGTTGCCGACCGCGAAAAAGGCATAGTTGCGCTGTGAATCACATGCCGTGGAATCTTTAGGCACCGCTCCGTGCTACAGTTTTAATACACGAAAAGCTCAGTCTTTGGATTGAGCTTTTTTCGTATTCGTTGCTTTGATTTCTCATCTGCCTTTCTATTTGCAGCTCTAGGTGGATTGAAAATATCATGATTGGCCTACAATCACAGCTTACTGTTTACGCTGCCAGTTGAACGGTTGGCCATGAGATCCAAAAATCCAAATGCCGATGCTTCTTTAGATTCTCCACTGGCGTGGCTGATCGACATCCGAAGTAACGAATGGCGGAGCGTGGGTTATTCGTTTTTGTGGTTCATGTTTTTGATGATGGCCTACAATTTACTGCGGCCGATTCGAGAAACGTTTGCGACGGCGCTGGGAAAAACGGCGACGGGTCGGCTTTTTCTTTACACTTTTCTGGTGCTATTGATCGCCGTGCCTGTTTTCGCTTGGCTGAAGAACTCGTTTGCCAAACGTAAACTCGTGCCGATCATCTTTCACTTCTTTGCCAGCCATTTGGCGATTTTTGCGTTGCTGAGCTGGCAGTTTCAATCGGCGAACTGGCTGGGGTTGGTGTTCTTCGTTTGGTTGAGCGTGTTCATCATGTTCGTTGTGTCGCTGCTATGGAGCGTGTTAGCGGACATCTTCAACGGTGCTCAGGCCAAGCGATTATTCGGCCCTATCGCCAGCGGTGCGACCGTCGGATCACTGGTCGGTTCTGGCGTTGCCAGTCTATTAGGGAAGTCGCTCGGGGTGACGATGTTGTTTGTGTTGGCCTTCGTCTTGCTGGAGCTTTCGATCGTATTCGCAACGCTTTTGCAACGTGAAGCAACGAAAAACGAAAACCTAATCACCCCTGATTCATCGTTGAAGGAAAAAAACAAGGCCAGCAATGGAGTCGCCGACCTGCTTTCAGGGCTGACGAACATCGGCGAATCCCCCTACCTGATGCTGATCTGTTTGTACGTGGTGTTGTCGCAACTGTTTGGTACCTTCGTGTACTTTCTGCTCAACGAAACCGTCGCCGCTCAGATTCCCGACAAGCTCGACCGGTTGTCACACTTCGGCACAATCAACTTCGCTGCTCAGTTTGGTACGCTGCTGATGCAGACTTTGATCGTATCGCGCGTGGTCAAATTTCTTGGAGTCTCAGCGGCACTGATTATTGGTCCCATCGTCAGTTTAACCTGTATGGGCGGAATCTTAGCGTCACCGTCGCTGCTGTTGGTTTCGGTCGTTGACGTGGTCAATCGTTTGGCGGGATACGGAGTTACCGTCCCAGCCAAAGAGATGCTGTTCTCGGTGGTGGACGACGAATCAAAATATAAATCCAAAAGCTTTATCGATACCGTGGTCGTGCGTGGCAGCGACGCGCTGGCGGGCAATTTGCCGCTCAAAGCGATCCACATCATTCCGTTGACGATTGCCTGTGGCATGACCGGTTGGATATTGGGACAAAAACGTGCGAAACTGGAATCAAAATCCATCGTGAACTAAAATTCTTCAATGCCAGATAACGAACTTCATCCCATCGAAGCCTCGCACCTACACGCAAAACGTGAGCGCGTGTTCCTTGTGCTGGCCGGCCTGTTCTTAGGTTCAATGACGATGCTAAATATCCTTGGCATCAGTCGATTTATCAAACTGTACTCGTTTGACTATGCGATGGCCGATGGGCAAGTCTTACCCATCACGTTCGCTTTAGCCGTCGGCGTCTTACCTTATCCGATCACGTTTCTCTGCACCGATTTCATCAGCGAATTCTACGGCAGAAGGCGCGCTAATTGGGTCGTAATGGTGGGGCTGTTGTTGAATCTCTGGGTGGTGTTCATTCTTTGGTTGGGCGGTGTTTTACCGGGGTTTGAGAATTTCGTTGATGGTGCGCCCGTTGACCCCAACGGCAACACGCCACCCTTTTTTGCGATTCGCACGATGGCGTTTGGCGCTGTGGGAGCCTCGATGATCGCGTACGCTGCGGCGCAATTCTGCGACGTCTATCTATTTCACTTTTGGAAAAAGTTGACCAACGGCAAACATCTTTGGCTAAGAAACAATGGATCGACAATCGTCAGCCAATTGGTAGATACGACGACCGTGATCCTGATCACGTATTGGTTTGTCGAAAATGGCCTGCCGCTTAACCCAGCCGTCAGTGACGTACTGGAACTGGCAATCTTCATCGCGACCGGCTACACCGTTAAGGTCCTCATCGCGCTATTGGACACGATTCCGTTTTATTGGGGTGTCACGTGGCTAAAGAAGTACCTGGAATTCGATCCAAACAACCATCAAGTTTTGGAGGATGCATAAATCTTCGGGCGCTTGATCCGCCTTAGCGCCAAAGCGGTTCGGATTTCGGTTTAACGACGCTACCCGGAGCGTAGGTACTGTCGCCGGTTAACAAACCTGCTGGCAAGGCCGTGGCTGCAGGCTCCGGTTTGCTCAGGATGCCGGGCATACTGAATTCCTGCCCTGCTCGAGCGACACGTGCGGCGGGAGTACTCTGCCTGCCCAGCGGTGCCGAAGCTTCCAACGGGCTGCCGAAGAACTGATTTCTTGTCACGCGTGGCGATTGAGTTGCCGGGATATTGAACGCGGAAGCTGCGGCCGTCGAAACTGACGGTGTATTCGCAACCGTCGTTGCGGGAGCCATTGCAGGCGATGCCGAAACAACCGGAGCCGTTTGTTGGGGCATTGCGATAGACTTCTGCTGAATAGGATTTTGAAAAGTAACTTTCGGCTTAGGTGCGGCTTCGGCAGCGCGAGCTTTTTCTGCAAGCGCAGCCAGCGAAGCGTCCGATACTTCCCGTGGCAGTGGCACATCGATCACTTTCGGTTTCGCAGTGGCCGACAGCGTGGGTATATCTAGTTGCTTTGCCTTCACAAAATCGTTTGCAACTAAATCCTCACCGCTTTGAGGAAGAAGACTACCGGTGGGCAACTCCGAGGGTTTGACCTTGTTTTCAGCGTAGCCACCGAAACTGGTCGCCGAGTACTTTCCTGGTCCGACCACGTTGGTCGCCTGAACCAATCCGGGAATCTGATCCGCGGAGGCTCGCAACACATTCGTAGGCGCTGTTGGATCGGGAATGTTTACGGTGCCTCGGTTCACATAGGAACTCGATGGTTTCAGCTGGTCAGAACCACCAAAACCTTTGTGCAATTTCGCTTCCGCGTCTTTCGTCGGAGTTCGAGGCGCGGCCCCGGCGATCTCTATTGCCGTCCGCGTTGGAACTGAGAATTCGTCTGAATTCCCTGAACCACGAGCCTTCAATTTTTCCAACTGCGCCTTCAACTGTGCGACTGACCGATCCGTTTCTTCGGTGTCCGATTTGCTTGCTTTGGCGGCAAACGTTTTCGGGTCAAAGGGCTCGCCGAGTTTAGGAGACGAACTTCCTGTGGTCAATTTTCCGTATTGGTCGTAGAGCCCACGATTTACTTTCGCGAGGTCTTGAATGTTGTTGGCGGCTAGGTTGTTGGAGGAGCTGGGCGTGGAATCTGGTTTGTAGTCGCCCCACAATCCTGGGTTGGGATTGGTCTTGGCCGCAAAATTCGAATTCTGCGCTTGCTGCTTCGAAAGGGCCTGCTTAAATCGCTTCTGCGCCGGTGTCAGTTCTGCGTCAGCATCAGACTTTGCAACACTGAAGTCAGATTTTGCGTCGCCTTTTAATCGAAGTGATTCCGCTAATTTTTCGTCAGTAGAGGTCGAGTCGAATTTGCGGTTGGGCGCCGGAGGTGGTTGCCGTTTGGCGCTTGCGATTGAGGTACTTGATGAGCTGATCGCTTGCTGAGCAGGCGTTCTGACGGCATTTGCGATGTTACCGAAATTTGGTTTCGGCAGCTTTGCCAGAGAAGGTAGCCGGGGAATAGGAAGTCTTGCTCCGGGGAACTTGGCTCCGGCGAACGGGTTTGCAGGAAAACGAAACGTCTGACATCCCGTGAATCCTACAGTGGCCGTCATCAGTACTGCTACTCCCAATCGCTTCCACGTTCCAGTCGCAACGCGGTTTGATGGAGAGCAAATTTTTTGATTTGAGTTTGGTTTTCGTCGCATAGGATCACATCTTCAATGAGAGCCAAAGTGTTTTCGCAGGCGGCATCCTCTCCTGAACTTACTACGTACAGGCTCCGCGCAAGCCCATGCCAAGGCAAACCCGGTAGTCGTGTAATCGGATTATCCGTCAAGATTTATGACGTTAAATTGGGCAAAGCGCGAATTGATGCCGAATTTTTCGATTGAGTGGGCAAAAGTGCTGGCATGATGAGACCTTTAGTTTGACAAGCTTTCATTACGCAGACCAAAGGCCGTTCTTATCCGGTAGTCTTACATCGTTGGAAATCGGTCCAATGAATTCTTGAAGAAGCCGGGGCACGCGCTTGGGGGAGGTGCGTTCGGGGGAGGACCCGCGCGACGGTGGTTGATTATCTGCTGGACGATAGCCGCGGGGTGGAGAGCCTTCGCCGGAAACAGCGGAAAAACGTTGCTCGACGAACCAGCAGCTAGCGCCATGCCGCTAACATTTCTGATTGTTGCGCATGAAGGAAAACGCGTTTGGCATCCGCCGTTGCGCTACACAAAAAAAGCCTGAGCGAAATACTCAGGCCTTAAACGTTAGATATTCACGTTTAAATATTTACGTTTGATTTATCTTCAACTACTTTGCTGCTTCATATCGCTTGGCGACGGCGTCCCAGTCGACCACGTTGAAAAACGCAGCGATATAGTCCGGGCGTCTGTTTTGGTAGTTCAAGTAGTAAGCATGTTCCCAGACATCCAACCCGGCGATTGGCGTGCGGCCTTCCATTAGCGGATTGTCTTGGTTGGCTGTGCTTTCGACGACCAATTTACCGCCGTCAACGCTCAGCCAAGCCCAGCCACTTCCAAAGCGCGTCGCGGCCGCTTTGGAGAATTCTTCTTTGAACTTATCGAAGCTACCGAATGTGCTGTCGATCGCTTCGCCTAGGGCGCCCGATGGAGCACCACCGCCACTACCGCTGAGAATCGACCAGAACAAAGAGTGGTTGGCATGTCCGCCGCCGTTGTTTTGAACGGCCGTCTTTTTGTCTGCGGGAACCGAACCCATGTCAGCGATGACTTCTTCGATCGGTTTATCAGCCAACGGCGTCCCTTCCAGGGCAGCATTCACTTTCGTGACGTATCCGTTGTGATGTTTCGAGTGATGAATCTCCATCGTTTTGGCATCGATATGCGGCTCAAGGGCATCGTATGCGAACGGTAATTCGGGAAGGCTATATGCCATAGTTGTCAGTACCTTTTTTTAAAATGATGAAATCGGCAATGCAAAGCTGCCTTTGTCTTTTTCCGTAATCTACCTTAATCACGATAAAATGACAATCACTTTGATTACGAACGAGAACTCGAACCCGTGAAGGTCAGGCTGAAATCGACAAAAGAAAAACGGCCAAGAATGAGAATTCTTGGCCTCAATGAGCGCTTCAAATTAGGGGTTAGCTGCAACGCACATCGAATCGTGCTTCCGATCAGTCGTTGGCCTACGTTAGTTGGCTCGAACGTCTTCTGTCGCCATCTTAATGGACAAATGAGAGGCTTCGTCATTAATCATGAGGTAGCTTCGGAGATCGCTTAGAAGATGCGGTGCAACATCGGTGTGATTGGTTGCAAACCACTTTTTTCTGCGACCGGGGAAGATCGTGACGCGGATGAAAGTCATTTTGTTTGATCGCCCTCCTGCGTCTTCATCGCCTTCCTTAAGTTCAATGTTCATCGTGAAGCTGCCCTTGCGGCTATAGTCATTGGGAGCTTCGAAATCGACTTCCATCGACAAGAACTCTTGGTCAACCCGTTGCAGCCAAGCGTCTTTTTCGACGATAAAGCCGCGCAGCTTTTCGACCAGAACAGGAACCGGCGTGCTAGTCTTGAACTCTTCACAGATCAAAGCCGTATGCTCACGGCGCTGTTGCCGCCACTGCATGCCCGAAAGAGAGCCCTCTTCGTTCGTGTTTACCTGGCGGTTTGCCTCACGTTGATCTGCGATGACCACGCGATTTCTCCCCAGCTCTTTCGCCCTCAGCAGCGCTGTATCAGCTCGCACAAAGAACTCCATCGCGGTGTCGCCCGGACGCAATTCGGAAACGCCAAAGCTGGCTGAAATTGATTTCCCGTCCAGCATCGGTTGCGGAGTTTTATATAGCCCCATTCGAATCTGTTCAGCTCTTTGAAGCGCGGCATCGGTATCGCAATCGGCACAGAGGATGACAAACTCTTCACCACCGTATCGTGCCACTAGATCTTGCGAGCGAACGTATTTTTTTAGCATTTCACTGAACGCTACGAGCGCTTCGTCACCAATCGCATGTCCAAATTTGTCGTTAATGGATTTAAAGAAGTCAATATCGCAAATGATAATCGAGCAATTGAAAGATTCCGATTGATTGAATGCACGCACATATTCTTCGAGCACACGTTCAAATTCGGCGCGGTTGGCAACTTGAGTTAGTGGATCCAACACGGAAAATTCGTAGAGATCTTTCAATTGACGTTGAAGGTCGATCTCTGCAGTGTGGTCATTAAGAATGATGATGGCACCATTGAGGTGGCGACTTTCATCAATGACAGGAGTGATCGCAATTTCGATTCGCACTTCCTGGTTTTCCGCGTTTAGCGTCCGATAGTCGGACGTTACGGTTTCCATCGTCTCCAGACACTGGACGATCGGACACCTATCCATTGGGACGCCGGTACCATCTTCGAAACGCAGGTTGAAAGTTTGAGGATATAGCGGACGCTCGATGACCGCGTCGGAAACAATTCCCGTCATCGCTTCAGCCCCTTTGCTCCACAATTGAACGCGCCGTTTATGGTCAACAAACACGACACCACTGCGCAAGTTCCTTAACAAATGTTTGTTGAACAAGTCCATCGGGAACGATCGTGTCGGAGGGTGGTCGATCTCATTGCCATGCACTTCTAAGGGCTTGCTCATGAGCGGTTGGGCAGGCTGAGGATTAGCTGCGACCACTTGCGGAGCGTCTGCCACAGGTACCTGAGCGGCTTCGAGCGATGCAAGCTTCGCAGCTAATGCTTGTTGATCTTGCGGGGAGGCCGACCGTGTGTTGTCCGCAGCTCCATAAGGACGAGCCGGCACGTCGGGTCCGTCCACCAGAGCTTTGGCGCGTTCAGCCTTGATGCGCTGCGCTTGTCGCTCTGCGGCTGCTCGCATGTCTTCTACTTCATCGTCTCTTTCTGGCTTCGCTGCTGAAGACTGAGTTGGTTGTGTCTGTTGCACTTGGGGCTGTGGTGCCATCAAAGGCGCTATGTTTTGCTCTGCATCGTTTGCAGCGGAATCTACGTTCGCGGGTTGACCTTGTTGCTGACTCGCAGAAGGCGCCGCCGATGGCTGCCCCAAAGGACGGAAGCCTCCAGAGAACCCGCCTGCGACAACAGGGGGGAGTTGCTGCGGAGTTGACGACGTATTCTCTGGTTGAACGTTTTGGGTTTGAACGTTTTGGGTTTGAACGT
>CALDEW010000107.1 GCA_937942355.1 uncultured Pirellulaceae bacterium
TCGATTTCAACCAAGATCGATAGCCCTGACGGACCTTTCGTAATTGGCGGCGTCGTGACGTTCTTGATTCTTGCGATCGTTGGATTCACCGCGCGACCAAGGTACGAGGATAAGATCTTTTCTTGTAGTCGCATCGGCTGAAATACGCTGCGCGGAATCACTGGCTTGCTTTTTAACATGACCAGCCTGACGAATTCAACAAAATGAAAGCGAAATCGATTTCCGATCCGGAGTTCGAGCGCCAGCTTGCCCGACCTTTGAGCCGACCCGATTTTCGAGCTGGCCAGAATGCTTTCCCGAAAGGATTTCTCGGCAAATTCACTACTTATTTCTCGGCAAATTCACTACTTATTTGCTTCAACCACTGGTCGCTGGTTGGATCCGCAAAGATAACTCTGGCAGGTGCCGTGCACGGCTGTTATGCTAGTAGCAGTTGAGTTTCTTCCCTTTATTCTTTGGATAAGTCATGAAACGTAGCGGATTTACTCTTGTTGAACTCTTGGTGGTAATTGCGATCATTGGAATTCTGATCGGGATGCTCCTTCCTGCCGTACAGCAAGTTCGTGAGGCAGCTCGGCGAACAACTTGTGCTAACCAGGTGCGTCAACTGACTCTGGCAACGCTTAACTACGAAAGCGCTCGCATGCGGTTTCCTACCGGAGGGATTTACTACGCCGACAGCACCCTTACCATCACATCGGGTTCACAGGTCACAACGCTGAGGTACATTCTTCCTTTCATGGAACAAAACAATATTGCTGCCTTCTGTCGGGCCAACACGAACATCAACTCGGTTACTTCCCAAGTGTGGCTTGATTTTTCTGGCGGAGCGGCGGCCCCCGAGGACTTTGAAGCCGCTCAGTTTGGGATCCCTACATTCAAGTGTCCGTCATCAGATTCTGAAAGTGCTCCGCGTAGCATCTATGCAATAGCTGCCCAAGATCAAGGTTCCGGCTATCAACCTGCCGTTTCGATCGCAGAGTCAGGAACCGCGCTGGGGAGTTTTGGTGTAACCGACTACGTCGGTAACAACGGCGCGGATGACCCCTTCCTGAATGAGTACCGAGGACCGTTCGGCGAAAGGTCAAAAGAAACGTTCGGCACGCTTAGCGACGGTTCGAGCAACATTGTCTGCTATGGCGAAGTCAGACCGTTTGTTATCCCGGGAATATCTCAGTCTCAATCGGACACGTTCGCCATGACATGGATGGGCGCTAGCAGGTTCTTTTCCACTTTTGGTGTGCAAGAAACTATCACCGACTCGTCAGTTGGCTTCTCAAATGCTCCAGCCGCAAGTTTTTCCAGCAACCATACCGGGGGAGTAAACGTTTCCAATTGTGATGGCTCAGTCCATTTCGTCAGCGAAAGCATCGACTATAACTCGTGGGTTGAAGCTGCGTCAGTTGCTGATGGCTCAATTGTCAACGTTTCTGATTTCTAAGCCTGAACCCGTGGTCTGCGTTGTAAACTGCAGTTTCTGCAGTCTCCTGCGGTTTGTTTTCTGGATGAAACATGAAAAGAATGTGTTCCCTGTTAGCAGTTTTCGCGATGACTTGTTGGCTTCCTGCTGCATCTGGTTGTGGCCAGAGTGCTACGGGCCCTCAAGCTCCCGAGAAATTCCAGGCGCGCCCGGCAGAGATCCCAAAATTTGGTAGTGGTCCAAGCTTGGGGGGGACGCGGGAGACAGGCAAAAAGAATAAGAAGTAGCGGAAATCGCGAAAATCAAGGAACTTGAACTGTCAGAGGTTCGTTTTAAATCCGATTTCTGTGTTCCGACGTCTCTTGCTGCGAATGTCCTGTTAAAGGGTGGAGATGGCATTAGCAAAGTGCCCCGGTGTGAAGCCTCGCATAATCAGCGACAATGGACCTCAGTTCATTGCAAAGGACTTCAAGGTGTTCTTGCGGATCTTTGATTGAGCCACGCGCGGACAAGCCCGTACTATCCACAGAGCAACGGCAAGTTGGAGCGCTGACATGGCACGATCAAGGATGAGTGCATTCGTCCCGCGAGTCCTAAAACATTGGAGGAAGCGATTAAGCGTGTGCGTGATTACGTGAATCACATTAACAACCAGCGGTTGCACAGTGCGATCGGTTACGTGACGCCGGCGGATAAGTTCGCCGGCCACGCGGAGTCTATTCATCCGGCGCGCGATAAACGTTTGGATGCCGCTCGAGAGCGTCGTCGCGCAAAGCGCCAGCAGAAACTTGCGGCATGAACAGCGATGAGATAACTTGAGGAAAGTCGTGCTAGAGGATAGGCCTCTGCTGAGGAGCACCCCGAGCGCCGCACCGCTCAGGATTCAGAAGTCGAGCGTTCGCAATTGCGGACGCTCACTTCTACTTCTGAATCTTGCAAAATGCGAAAAACCTTCTTGGCAGGCTGCCAAGATTTCGTCAGCAGGAGGCGTATTTCAACACTGCAATCTCATCGACGATTCTTGGGAAATGGACGACTGTTAGGCGAACGGAAACTAAGGAACTGTAGAAGAATCAGTTATCGTTTTCTGGTGGATTAACTTCGTGGATCCATATTCCGTTCAAGGTTCCATTATACAATGTAAACTTAATCATTTTTCTTGATGACGCAAGATTGCATTAGTCCAACAAATAACAAAAAACGGGACACCCATAGACCTATTCTTATACCTGACTTCAAACAAATTTTAAACCAATTGAGGCTTTCCCGGAACGGCCGACATGTGAAGCCAAATTTGGGTTCTGACAAGCGATTGCTAAAGTTTTGCTGGTGTTCTTTTCGGTATGCGTCCGAATTTGTTGTGCTAAACTAATCGTCGCGCCTTTCAATATTGGTTCATCGCTGGAGAGTTATATGAGTAGTGTTTTTACCTCAGTCAAGTTTGGGAGTCTGTTCGCTGCAATAATCCTGTGGCCGGTTTTGGGTGTGGCTCAGAAGGTCGAGAGTCCGCCGGCAGATGAAACTGTCAACGCCGCTACTGTTGCAGTCGCCAAAGCAACCCTGCTTGAGGCTGAGCGGATCATCTTTCTTGGTGACTCCAACACTGACAACGGTGAGTTCATCGTTCAGCTTGAAGCTGCGATTCTTGAGAAGTTCGGAGCGGCGCCGGAGATGATCAACCTTGGGCTTGCCAGCGAAACTTGTAGTGGGGACTCGGAGTCCATTCATCCTTTTCCGCGTCCTAATGTGCAGGAGCGACTTGATCGGGCTCTCGAGAAAACTAAACCAGATGTTGTGGTTGCGTGTTATGGAATGAACGATGGAATTTATCATCCCTTCGACAAGGTCAGGTTCGAATCCTATCAAAAAGGAATCATGACGATCATCGATAAGGTCAAAGCTGCCGATGCAAAGCTAATCCTGCTGACGCCTCCACCGTTTGACCCATTGCCGGGCCGCAATAGA
>CALDEW010000108.1 GCA_937942355.1 uncultured Pirellulaceae bacterium
GCATCACAAAAATGGAGTTGGGGAAGACTCGTAAATCTCAGCGCCGCCCCGGCGAGGTAACCTACTACGATTTGGAAGAAGCAGCACTTCGTCGGTCGGTGTTTGACGGGGAGCCACCGGGGCCCTTTCCATACGCGGCCCGGCATCACGAGGGTTGGGGAGCGTCGGGCGCGTGGATCGCGTCCCCTACCGATATTGTCAAATTCGTAAATCATGTCGATGGGCGGAGAAAGCCAGCTAGTTTAGCGCCGCGGGTTATCCAAAAGATGGTCGAGGACCCGAAGTTACCCGATGGCCGACCAGGATTCTGGTACGGGATGGGTTGGAGAATTCAAAAGAAGAAGGGCGGACACCATTGGTACCATGACGGGTCCTCCTCAGTCGGCGCCGCGACACTGATGGTGCGAACCAAAGACGGCATTGTTTGGGCAGCCAGCTTCAACCGCCGTTTGCCGCGCGGCCGAGCGATGTACAAAGAGTTCAATCGGGAGATGTGGAAACTGACGGGTGCTCGGAAAAAGTGGCCTCGCCATGACTTGTTTTAGTAAGCGGCAATCCACCGAGACGCAATCCAAGTCGAAGCTTGGCAGTTCTTCCCACTAATCACCTGACGCCACTGGGTAAAGCGACTCCTGCAACTTCTGCATTCCGATCGAATTGCTGACCCTTGGCGCAAACCCAAAGTCACGACGAGCGCGGCTGATATCGAAGTAATGGTTCTTGGCCAACTGAGCCGCCAGAAAGCGCGTCATCCGTGGTTCCGATTTGAGATTGAAGGTCTCGTGAAACACCTCCAACCCGTGCCCCAACCGATAGGCTGAGCGAAAGGAGATCGAACTCCGCACGCGCGACAATCCCGCCAGTTCCAATATCTCGTTGATCCAGCCCCAGCAATTCACGGGATCCCCTTGCGAGATGAAATACGCTTTCCCGCAAACCGCAGACCTTTCGTCCATCGCCTCTGCTGCGGCGATATGCGCTTCGGCGGCGTTTTCAACGTAGATCGTATCGACTAAATTCGCTCCGTCGCCAACGCGCCGCAGCTGGCGTTTCTTTGCTTTATCGATCAGCCGAGGAATCAAATGGCGGTCGCCCGGTCCCCAAATTAGGTGCGGCCGCAGCGCACAGGTCAGCAAATCGTATTTATCGTTCGCTCGCAAAACGTGTTGCTCCGCGAGTGCTTTGGAATGCGGATAATGGCACAGCCAACGTTTCGGATAGGGCACCGATTCGTCCACGTTGGATTGATGGTTGCCATCGAAGGTAACCGAGGGGCTGCTGGTAAAGATCAGTTTCCGCACCGAAGATGCCCGGCAGGCCTCAACAACATTCTTGGTGCCGATCGTATTGGTTTCGTAGAAAAGCTTCCACGGTCCCCAGATGCCGGCGATCGCTGCGGTATGGAATACGACATCTTGGCCCTCGCATGCGGCGGTAACAGATTCCATCGAACGAATGTCGCCGATTGCTTCTTGGGCACCCAAGTTCGCTAATCCTTGATCGTGACGACGAGTCATCGCGGTTACGTCATAGCCTCGTTCAAGCAATTGCCTCACGAGGTATGAACCTAAAAAACCGTTCGCGCCGGTCACCAGAGCTTTCATCTACGTTTCTTCCTTTTTGATTATTTTTAACGCCGCCAGCAAGGTGCTGTTTCGATCGCCAGTTATTGGTTAACCAAAGCACCGAAACAGACAGCGTGTCCGCGATATTTTAACTATTGCCCCCACTATTCCAATCGTTAATCGAGCGCTTGTGTAAAATAGCGCACTTGGGGCCATTTTTACCAACTTCGGAAAACGATCCAGTTAAAATATCGTCATCAAACGTGATCGAAATGTTTCAACGATCAGGCGGAAAAGGTACGATAGACTCGGTAGGAATTGAAAATCTAAGAAAGCCAACTTTGGACTGACAGGTGTCCGCTCCAAGGCCAAACGTTTATGAACGCTGACTCGAAAAACCCAAACGCTACCTCCAACGGTGGTTCGGCATCGCCGAAGGCTGCTCAGACCGCAGCCGGGAACTTTCTACGCAACAATCAATCTCTGGTCATGCGGAGTGCTCGATCCGATCGTTTCACGGAGAAATTTCGTGACGGCATCGTTCATAGAATTCTCAATAGCACAACGACCATCGCCGAAGTCCGAGAACAGTACCATCTGACCGAACAAGACCTCATCGATTGGATGAAGCACAGCTTTGATCGAAAACAAAAGCGCATTGACGAGCTAAAAGAGCTGCTCCGATCGACAGAGTCGAGGGACGATGACCACATCGTTAAAGTTGATTCACAGCCTCGTCGAGTTACCATAAAAGGCGATGTGATCGACGGTCGGTCTCAATCAAAATAGCCCAACCCTAAGAAAACCACACTATGAAATTTATTGAGATGACCGGCGGTCAGCTTGAAACACTCATCGACGACGGCGAACTCCACGAAAGCGACCTGCAGGCGGCCGGCGTGGAAGCCGAATCTATTATTCGCATTAACGAGCAAGGTGATATCGAGATCCGACGCGCTAACCGTTGGGATGTTGTCGGCGGTCTACTTGGAAATTTTGAAGATCGGCTCAAGAAATCAACAGGATTGAACTGGGCTTAGCGCAGCGCTTAAGATAGGCAGCATCGTTGTCTTTCGGTCTCCGAAAGAACACTCAAGCGCTATGGCGCGCGAGGTGCACTTTCGGAGACCGAAAGGCTACTTAACCTCACGAGCCTTTAACGCCCCTCGTTGCGTTTCTTTAGCTCTTTTTTCCTAGCGGCATTGCGCTGCTTTTTTTCTTCGACCTTGGCCCGTTCGGCATCCATTGTCTTTTGAGCCGCCTTTGAGATGGACACCGGTGCATCCAAATCCAAGGCGTCCGTGTCGAGCTGCGGTTTGGGGAGCAACTTCCGCTCCAAGATTCCCCAGAGGCTGGACGTGATGAAGTACAAACACAAACCTGATGGGACTTTAAAGAACATGATGCCCATGAAGATCATCATGAACCCCATCATCTTCTGCATCATTTTTTGCTGATCGTCCACCGCTGGAGGCGTGAACAATTTTTGCTGAACCAGGAACAGCACCATCGTGATCAGCGGCAGGATATTTAGATACGGTCCCAACCAACCGCCCTCAGCACCAAGCGCCGCCGGCATCCAATCCTTCCAGTACATAAACATGTCAGGCGCCGACAGATCGCTGCACCATGACATTCCGGGAAACAGCGGTTGATCCCGCAAGGCAATGTCCACCGAAAGTCCGCGATACAGCCCCAGAAAAACCGGCAACTGAATGAACATCACAAGACACCCACCCAACGGATTGTACTTGTGCTTGGCAAACAACTCGCGCTGAGCGGCTCCCCGTTCCTGCAGGTCCTCGTACTTGTCTGCGATCTCTTTCATTTTGGGCTGCAACGCCTGCATCATCTGCGCGTTGAGCGCCGCTTTGCGCGAGAACGGGATCATGAAACAGCGCACCAGCACCGTCAGCATGATGATCGCAATGCCATAAGAAATGCTGCCGCTGAGAAAGTAGAACGCGTGCAACAGCGCCAGCAAAGGCTTCGAACACCACCAGAACCAACCAAAGGCGCGGTTATCATCGAGCCCGAACTCCGCCAGAATTTCTTTTTCTTTGGGGCCCGCAAACATTTGAAAAGAGCGCTTAACGCTCCCCCCGGCAGGCACATCGAACTTTTCGAACAACATCGACGTGCAGTCGACCAACCGTTGCTCGCGCGAGTTCTTGGGAATCTCGGCTCCATCGGCCACAGCGTTGATATTGTTCGCCAAGGAGGTTTGATCCTTATTGATCATCGTGATATTGAAATACTGAGCATCGATGCCCACCCAATTCCAACGACCGTTCTCAGGCGTCGTGACGGTGTCGTAAGGACTGATCACAAAAGTTGGTTCCGGAGGCTTTTCCTTGAGGTTTCTAATGACGTCCGCGTTCCCACGAAATACATAGCCCTCGTCGGGTAGAGACGCCGACACGTCACGAGCGCCGCCGATACCTGTCAAACCACCGCCACCGTAAATCTTATTGGCGTACCACCAAGTCTCCGAAGGCGTGCCCGTGGGACCGATCAACGAGTACCCCAGCTTTTGAGCTTCAGCGGAATCATTGAACACCTCGATCTCAAAATTCCAATGGAAACTGGCAGGATCCAATTCTTCAGAGGGCTCGAACTTCGGCAGGATATAGCGCTTCACCACCCGCAGTGGTCCGGCAACTTCAAACTCCGTCAAATCAGCAGCATCAATTTTGTAAGTGAACTCGATCGCGTCATTGCCGTCGATGTTAGTTTGGCGGACTTGCCACTGGCCGTGCAGCATGTCGCCGCCCAACGTATCCCACATTTTATTGACGTCATCCGCAGGCTTCATCAAAGACAACGAAAACGACTCGATCAACTTACGCGTCGGATCGATCACGCCCGGTTCTGGACGGATCAACTCGATCGGCTTTTCGCCCAGCGTTACCGAAAGAGTTGAAGATGCTCCATCGCGCGAGATGCCGACTTCAACTTCGTCGCCAGGTTTCGTTTTGGATAGAGCGGTTTCGAATTCAAATTTGCTGGTGATGTCGACGCCTGCGATCGAGTCGATCACGTCTCCCAGCTTCAATCCCGCGCTACGGGCAGGAGTTCCTGCTCCAACGATGCCGACGGTGCACCCCTCTGAACCGTCGTAACAGTCCAAGGATCCAATGTACCCGTAAGTGATCTCCAAATCGCGATAGAAGTGTCGACCGTTTTTCTTGCGATGATTCAGCTCGATTCGACGAATCGTTCCGCCGAGCGCGTTCGCGGTAATCAGATATCGTTGGCCGCTGTCAGGATCAAGCGAACCGATCGTCGTGAGGTCGCCTTGCATTTCTTGAGCACGATAGCTCCAAGAATTCAAAAGTGCATTCTCTGCCGGCGACTGCGCGGGCAGGCGAGCCTCAATCAATTCTTCGATTCGAGAATTCTCCAGCGGATCAGTGACGCCGAGACTTTCGGCGGGCGTCGATGTGATTGCGCTTTCCTCTTGCGAGTCTTCTTTCGAAGAATCGGCGCTATTGGCGGCGAGGTCGTCTTGCGATTCCGCCTCGGCTGGTTCTTGGGGTTTATCTGCAGGATTCTGCTGAGTCGTATCCGCCAATTCCGCTGCGGCTTTGGGAGGATCCCCTTTTGCAGGAGCAGCATCGGATTTCTCAACCGTCCCATCGAGGCCGATTTGGCCGTTGTCAGTTTCGGAGTCGCCTGCCACAAGTTCGGTTTGAACTTGGTCACCGGCAGGCGGCACGCCGACGTTGGGGGCCGGACGCATCAAAACCGACACCATCAGAATGATGAAGGAAAGTACTACAAATAAAATCGCGCGGACGTTCACCGAATGAATCCTGTCTCTGTCAGGGCTGCCGAAATCAAGAAATCGGATCGAAGTCGATCGGAAAACAGGCCCTAAAATTTAGAGCGGTGGCAGGGAGGTATTCTCCAAACATCGTCAAATATTGGAAAGGGTAATCGAGGATTTTCAGGGAAACGTTGGAAAAAACAGAGTTTCAGTTGCAGAGCAGCAATCGGCCGTAGTGGATCCTTGTTAAAGATCCCTCGCGCTGAGTAGATCTATCAAACTACGAGCAAGGATTTTTGACAAAATCCACTACGTTCACTCGTTCGCCGCCACGCCATTTGGCAGGTGGGGCAGTTTCTAATCAGCCCCGTTCACTACCGCCCTTCGAGCAACCGGTCACCAAGAAAGTTATCCAGAGACTCAATCGCGTAGATCTTGTTCCGCGTATCAGTTGGATCGTAATCGACGCGATGAAACGTCAGGGCGTTATCTTCGACCGTCACGTAACTGCTCCGCGGGTCACCGTCGCGCGGTTGGCCAACGCTGCCGACGTTGACCATCACCTTTTGCTGATTGAGTTCGAATTCGTTGCCGATCTCGGTGGGCGAATAAAATCGGCAATTCTCGGTAAAGACGCCCGGCACGTGGGTGTGGCCTTGGAAACAATACTGGTGAATGAAGCCAAAAATACGCTCGATTTTCCGCTGGTTGTAAACGTCTTCAGGAAAAACGTACTCATTTAGCGGGCTGCGAGGCGATCCATGGACGAACATGTGATCTTCGATGCGGTGAGTACGAGGCAGTTTGGCCAAAAAATCCCAACGCTCGGCCGCACCTTCGAACGAAGTATCTTCCAATTGCTGACGCGTCCAGAAAATCGCGCGTTCGGCCCCGCTGCTGAAACCGTCGGGGTCAAACAAAGCTCCGTTGTCGTGATTGCCCAGCAAGACCAGTTTGAAATCGCGACAAGCATCAATGCACTCGCGCGGGTTAGGTCCATAACCAACGACATCCCCCAAGCAGAATATCTCATCAACGCCCTGCGCTGAGATATCTTGCATCACCGCAGTGAGGGCTTCGATATTGCCGTGGATATCACTGATGATGGCGCGTTTGGACAACGATTATCTTCCGTCGTGGTGATTTTGCGTTTTGTCGTGTGTTTTAATATATCACCAGCGAGAGAGTTGGAAAGTAGGGCACGTCCCCGGGTGGAGCTGAAGTAGGTCTCGGGCGGAGCCTTGACCTCCCTAGCGGCCTCCAAGCAGCCGGTCGCCCAGCATATTCTCGAGTTGGTCAATGGCGTAAATCTTGTCACGTGTCTCTTCGGCAGGATAATGCTCGCGATAATATTGAACTGTGCGAGCTTCACTGTCCAACACGACGAAACATGAATCTCGATTGCCGTCTCGTGGCTGCCCTACGCTACCGACGTTGAACATGCATTTTTCGTCCGCAAGATTGTAGATACCGTCGGTTAAGGACCCTGGAGGAATAAACTTACAGCCTTCGGTGAAGACACCGGGGATGTGTGTATGCCCCTGAAAGCAAAACTTCTCAAAACGACTCAGCAGCGCATCCATCATCGGTTTTTGGTAGATGTGCTCCTCAAAAACGTACTCGTTGGTAGGATCTCGAGGCGAACCATGCACGAATAGAAACTCGCCTTCGTCATGACGGCGAGGCAGTCCACCAAGGTAATCCCAGCGCTGATCGGAGCGGTCCATGTCCGAATCGCTCTCAAGCTGGTCGCGCGTCCAATAAATGGCCTTCATCGCAACGGGATTAAATCCTTCGGGATCAAAGATCGAAGCTTGATCATGGTTGCCAAGAATTACCAACCCGCATCGCTCTATCACTAAATCCAAACATTCGATCGGATTGGGACCATAGCCAATTATGTCCCCCAGACAAATAATGCTGTCGACGTTGAGTTGGTCTACCCGGGCCAGAACGGCGGTAAGGGCTTCTAGGTTGCCATGGATATCGCTGATTATAGCTCGTTTCACTTCTGCGGCTTTCTTGGTGCTCTTGATTTCGTCGGAATCACAAGCAGAGGAGAGGATTTAGGATTTGTCTTGATGAGATAAGAGAGATAAGAAAAAAACAAATTGCAGGGAAGGATGTGCTTAAAATAATTGGTTAACCGCAATGAGCAATTGAGTATGAGAGTCGCAGTCTTTCAATTCTTCCGCATAACTTTAACATATATATAAACGTGAAATCTGCGATTGACATTAAATTTACTTGATAAAAGCCTGTTTGGGAATTCGTTCCGGACCATACCAAACCGAATATCTTCAATAATCGTCGGAAGCAGACTTTCTTAATCAAAACTAGATTTTTAATCAAAACTGGATTTCCGCTAAACCAACCCAAACTGTCCTTCCCGAGAAGGATTCAGATCCACCGCTAAACCAACAAATCGTATACTTAATTGTGCTGAATCTAACCCTCCAAACGTCTGATCGAAACAACGCCGTGGCGATGTTCAAAGATGGTCAATGTTTATTCAAAACGGATTATCAAGATTTCATTACCCATCATTTCGCTCCCACCAAAGCAGAAACGGATCAAGCGACACCAGGCGGTTCGACGCTTCTTTTGCCAATGGTCCAGTTTTGCTTAAAACAGACGAATGTAACTGCGGCTGACCTGGGTTTGATCTCCGTAACCCAAGGTCCGGGAATGTTCACGCCACTGCGAGTCGGGGTCGTGGCGGCCAAGACGATGGCATTCGTGAACGATGTCCCGCTGGTGGGCGTTGACGTCCTTGAAGCTCTCGCTTTTGCGGCGACTAAACGACGTCAGCTAAAACAGGGGCAAGTCGTTGAATCAGTCGTTAATGCTCAGCGCAAACAAATCTTCGCGGGGCGATTTCAAGTCACCGCTGATCAGCGCGTCGAAAAACAGGGGGACAGCCAGCTGGTTTTGGCGGAAAAATGGGCCCAACAGGTCAGCAGCCAAACAGTACTGACAGGACCGGGGCTGAAGATTGTCCCCGAGGCTCAGCGGATTGGTCTAAGTGAACGCGCAGATGTTGCTGTTGAATCAGACGAGCATTGTAATTGCGACATTGCGGCGGTCGCTGATATTGCACAATATCGACTTGCAAACGGGGATGTGGATGATCCTTGGTCGCTTTCGCCGATTTATTTCCGTCCTAGTGCGGCAGAAGAAGTACGTTCAGCCAAATCAGGCTCGTGAAAAGAGTTTTGACTCGCGCGGACAAGCACGTAATAATTTGTTACCTTTAAAAGTACGGCCATCGTGAATTAGCTACCGTCGCATGCCCAAAAATTTCGATCTTCAGTTTTGATTCCTAAGCCAAAGCCAGACTTATGTATGCAGTTTTAATCTTCATCGCCGTTTTGGTCGTTCTGTTTCTGTTAATCGCCGGTTGGGTGATGGGCGTCTACAACCGTTTGGTCACGTACCGAAATCGTTATGAAAATGCGTTTTCGCAAATTGACGTTCAGTTGAAACGCCGGCACGATTTGATCCCCAACCTAGTGAACGTAGCCAAGGGATACATGGAACACGAAAAGGAAACGCTCGAAGCCGTCATTAACGCCCGCAATCAAGCGATATCCGCTTCTTCGGCGGCCTCGAAAAGTCCCGGTGACGCCGATGCAATGCAGTCTCTGGCAGGTGCCGAATCGAACCTCAGCGGTGCGCTGGGCCGATTGATGATGATCGCCGAAGACTATCCCGACCTCAAAGCCAACGAGAACATGTTGGCGCTGCAAGAAGAACTAACTTCGACCGAGAACAAAGTATCCTTCGCTCGCCAAGGCTATAACGATGCGGTGACGATTTATAACACGGCCCGCGAGGTCTTTCCGGCCAGCATGATCTCCAATTCGTTCGGATTCGAAAATGCTCAGCTGTACGAAGTCGAGGATGAAGGCAGTCGTGAGGCTCCGGAAGTTAGTTTTTAGTTCTTTATTTGGAGTGGTTGATCTAATTGTTCATCTGTCGGCCGATCGGTGTTAGCGTTTCTCCAGTTTTTTGACGCACGCTGGCCGACGACTGAGTGCTGAGCGACGATCAATAGTCGCCACCTCTGGTAACTCTCACTTACTGTTTTCGGAATCACTCGTGGACTTCTTTGCAGCTCAAGAACTTCGGCGGAAGAAAACCAAATGGTTGATTGGGCTGTATATCATCGCAGTTGCATCGATCATCATAGGGCTCTACGTCGCCATCGCGATTGCGTTAGGGTTCTCTAAACAATACATCGCCGCTGAGGCTGGCGGCGATCCCAGCGGTGGAATGTCGGCCGAGGTCTTCTCGCTGTACCACCCTCAACTGTTTGGAATCGTGGCCGGGGTGAACTTGTTGATCATCGGCGGAGCCAGCCTTGCCAAGATCGCTGAACTTCGAGGCGGTGGGGCTCATGTGGCGTCGTCTCTGGGCGGCGTTCGAGTCCCCGCATCGACAACCGACCCTTCCCAACGAAGATTACTGAACGTGGTCGAGGAGATGGCGCTGGCTTCCGGCATCTCGGTGCCGCCAGTTTATGTGCTGCCTCACGAGCCAACGATCAACGCTTTCGCGGCCGGCTTCACGCCCGCCGACGCGGTTATCGGCGTCAACCAAGGCACGCTCGACCAGCTCAACCGCGACGAACTCCAAGGCGTCATCGCTCATGAGTTCAGTCACATTCTCAATGGCGACATGCGAATCAACATTCGCTTGATTGGTGTTTTGTTTGGCATTCAGATGCTGGCGACGATTGGCTATTTTGTATTGCGCAGCATGGGCGGCAGAGGACGCCGCAGAAGTAGAAGCGATAACGATGGCGGCGTTGGTCCAATTTTAGCAATCGCGATGGCGCTGTTGATTTTCGGTTCCATCGGCCAGTTTTTTGCAAGATGGATCAAAGCGATTTTGTCTCGCCAGCGCGAGTATCTGGCGGACGCGTCCGCGGTTCAATTTACGCGCTATCCAGAGGGATTGGGCGGAGCGCTGAAAGTGATCGGCGCGGCCAAAGCCGGATCGGCGATGAAAACGCCGGCAGCGGAACAGATGAGCCACATGTTTTTCGCCAATAGTTTTTCGTCGATGATGTTCAGTATGTTTTCGACGCACCCGCCACTGGTGCCTCGCATCCAGCAGATTGACAAGGACTTCCGTGGCGATTTCAAAGGCTATTTTAAGGTTCGTCAAGCCATCGCCGACAGACGCGCCGCCGCGCGAGAGCAACGCGCAGAAAAAAGAACGCAGAAGTCGATGCTTCGTACCCCGATGGGGCAGATGTTACCTGCCGAAATCGCTGAAAAGTTCTCCATTGACCCGTTGCTGCTGTTGGCCACGATCGGTTCGCCGGACCGTGACGATGTGAAACGATCACAAGATTTGATCCAAAAATTGCCACCCGCGGTCCTCGAAGCGGCGCATCACCCTTATTCGGCTCGGTGTGTGGCCTTCGCGATGCTGGTGGATGATGATCGCGCTTACTCGGATCAGCAATGGGCCCACCTTAAAAAAACCGAAGGCGAGATGACGGTCGAAACGACACGCAAATTGCTGTTCCACATTCACGGCTTGGAACTGGTGCTACGATTGCCGTTGATGGAAATGATTCAGGGTTCCTTGGCCGATCTCTCACCGCAACAGTATGAAACGTTCAGAGCGACGGTTCAACAATTGGTCAAACTCGACTCCAAGACCAGCTTGTTCGAGTTCATTGTGCGGCACCATTTGCTGATGCATTTGGACAGGCGGTTTGACTTTCGCAAGCAGCCGCGCGTGCTGTACAAGAAAACCGCTCAGGTTTCGCGCGAGATTCGTTTGATGCTTTCGGCGTTTGCTTCGGCCAGCAAGATTGGAAGTATCTTGGAGAACGATAAAGAAGCGGATCCAGAAATCACCAATCAAGCGTATTCATTAGCGCTGCAGGCCGTTGAAACGGGGGAACTTGGGCTCGGCAGCGCCGAACCCGAGCCATGGAATATTGAGCAGCTGGAATCTTGCATGCGATCGCTGCATCAAGCCTCGATGAAGGTAAAGAAGAAACTGTTGTACGCCGCGGCAATGCTGATCACTTACGACCACGAAATCACGATTGCCGAGGCCGAGTTTTTTAGGGCAGTGGCGGAATCGCTGGATTGCCCGGTCCCCGTGTTGGCCGCCGGCCGCGCCAATCCAATTGCGAGGCCGGGGGCTTGAGAACAGGACTGCTCACTCCTGTTCGCAAAGTAGGCCGTACCAAGCCGATAGGCGCAGTTACGGCGGAGCCACTGAAACAAAATCTCTTTCTACTTTGCAGACCCCACGAAGCATTGTCTCTAACCTCCGCTTTGCCGGAACAGCGCCGATCTCTCTTTCATGATCGCTGACTTTCCACCGTAGTCATCTTCCGCCAGAAATTGACAACATCACCGAAGGCATATCGGCTCGGTCCGGCCTACTTCGCTGTACTTGCCGTGGGTCGCGCCAATCCGATAGGTCTAGCGGGAAGATAAGAAATCCAGTCTTCAACTGTCAAAAGCAGATTTATTCAAGGTTTTTTGGCGGAGTGTCCCAAGCAAAGTAGGCCGTACCAAGCCGATAGGCGCAGTTACGGCGGAGCCACTGAAACAAAATCTCTTTCTACTTTGCAGTCCCCACGAAGCATTGTCTCTAACCTCCGCTTCGCCGGAACAGCGCCGATCTCTCTTTCATGATCGCTGACTTTCCACCGTAGTCATCTTCCCCTAGAAATTGACAACATCACTGTAGGCTGATCGACTCGGTCCGGCCTACTTATTACCTGCCATTGTTGCAGTCTTCTGCCAAAAAACGTTTGGCTTCTGAAAGAAAACCCGGGAAAAACCGATTTCTCTAATCGGCACAGTGATTGCATATCTCCCATTTAGCCAGCCATTTGTTGGCGATTGATTGTCGTGGTTTTACATGGAAGAGATTGAATGAATCGTTTTGAATCTTATTTCCCCCAACAGCCCAACTTGTCCGGCACCCTACTGGTCGCCTCGCCAAGGCTCAGCCATACGCCAATGGCCGAAGCCGTTGTTTTGGTGATCCAAGATTCTGATGATGGCGTGTTTGGCGTTAGGCTTAACGCGAACGCCACCTCACAGCAGGCATCCGATTTCCAAGAGTTCACGCAACTGCCTTCGCAGCGCGATGCGCTGATGATTGGCGGTCCGCTCAACGGACCTGTGCTGGCGTTGCATCAAAACGAAGACCTTGCCGAAGTGGAACTCCGGGACGGAGTTTTCGTTTCAACTTCCCAAGATGCCTTGCAGATGCTGATTGAGGATGAAACTTACGAATCCGACAATCACAGCTTGATTCCGATGGAAGCCTCTGCGGCCAACTACCGTATCGTGCTGGGAATGGCTGGCTGGCAAACGCCTCAAATCCACGCCGAAATTGACGCGGCGTTGTGGTACCCTATCCAGTGCGATGCGGACATCGTTTTCGAAGACACCGAGGCAATGTGGTACAAAGCGCTACGGCGTTACGGCGACGATATAGCACAAGACGTGACGGGGATCAGCTCGCACGACGTTGATTGTCAGCTGAATTGATACTTCAACAACGTCTGGTAAACAATCTGGTAGTGGATGAGGCAACGAGTCCTGCCCCTCCATTGGACGTGAGGACTCGTTGCCTCATCCTCTACGATTCCTATGGCTTACCTAACCACCGATGATACGATCGCGGCGATTGCCTCGCCGACGGGAAATGGTGTGCGCGGTATTGTTCGCATCAGCGGCCCGAGTGTATCGCAAATCGTCACAGAGACTTTTTTGTTTGACGATCCTCCGGAGATTGAGAACATCAAACGTGCCACGCGATTCACCGGCAACATCCGTCTTGCTGAGAATCTTCTCCCTGCGACCCTTTTATTTTGGCCCGACCAGCGCAGTTACACTCGCCAACCATCGGCTGAGCTTCACACGTTCGGATCTACTCCGTTGTTAGAGATGGCGCTCAAGCAACTATGCGACAGTGGTGCCCGTCTGGCAGAACCGGGCGAATTCACGTTGCGTGCTTTCCTTTCAGGCCGCATGGATCTGACGCAAGCCGAAGCGGTTTTAGCCGTCATCGATGCGGAATCGGAGAAGAAACTATCGGTCGCACTGAATCAGCTATCCGGTGGACTGGCTGGCCCGCTGGCAGAAACCAAACAGACGCTGATGAATGTGCTGGCGGAACTCGAGGCGGGGTTGGACTTCGTCGAAGAAGACATCGAATTCATCGCCTCCGATCAGATCGTATCGGCTTTGAGAGAAGGTTTGAATCAGGTTCAAGTTATCGAACGGCAAATCCAACAACGTGGCAGCGACAGCCAAGAATTTAAAGTCGTGTTGTCCGGTTTACCCAACGCAGGCAAAAGCAGCCTCTTCAATGCGCTGCTGGAATCGGAGCAAGCCATCGTCACCGATCTTGCCGGAACGACGACTGACTTCGTCACCGCCACCACAGAATTCGAAGGCATCGCCATCCAATTGATCGACACTGCGGGATTAGAATCGGTCACTCAATGCGATGGAGAAGATGCAGACGACAAGGTTCCCGATTCGCGCATCATGCAAACCGCGCAACAAAAACGGCTCACCGAAATCGACAACGCTCAATTGATTCTCTTGTGTGTTGGTCCTGATTCAAAAAGTCACAACTGGGCGGCGAAACAAATGGAGGCGCTTCAGCGCAACGACCAAATCTTTTTACTGGTCCTTACGAAATCTGACCTGCCAGTAGGACACGATCTTGATCAACACCATACTTCCACGCAACAATTGCAAAATCAAATTACCGACCTAACCGGGGCGCGGCGGAAGCTGATCACCGTCAGCAGTCATTCTGGCGACAACCTTGACCGATTGAAGTTCGAAATTTCGGCAACCGCAGTCGCGGCCTCAACCAGCGAGAATGCAGTCGTGGGTTCGACCGTGTTGCGGACACGCGAGAGCCTGCGGCTTGCCGCCGGCAGCATCTCGAGCGCATTGGAAGCTGCCGAGGGAGATTTTGGGCAAGAGATCGTGGCCGCCGAAATCCGCCAAGCGCTGGACGCGCTGGGGCAGATTGTTGGAACGGTTTACAATGACGACATACTGGATTTGGTATTTGGTCGATTTTGCATCGGAAAGTAGCCCCTTAACCGGCATAGACTGCTTGAATTGCCCAAGACCCGAGCAACGATATTCAATTTGTAGTTTCGCGGGTTTGCAGAAAATCAACTTTGTGAATAATCTCTTTTTTATTAGTCGATACCGATCGATTTCCGGCGGTCCTTAGAAAACCGCAAATCCTGTTTCCAGCGTAAATAGCTATGCCTACCTCCGATCACAGTTTTTCAATCCGTTTTGTTTTCAGCGCTCTGATGGCCAGCATCGCTTTGTTGGCCTTTGTGCCGTCCGAATTGTCGGCTCAAGAAGTGGGCGACCGAGTATGTGTGACAGGCAACTTCAACACGAAGATCAAAGCCAAAGAAGTTGATCGCGTGGTCGAAGGTTCGATCTATACGATCATCGCAAAACAGGGCAAATGGTGTTCTATGGAGGGCGTCAACGGTTGGTTGCCGCTGGAATATGTAATGAATCTCGACGACGCCGAAGCACACTTTACAAAGCGCATAGAAACCGATGACAAGGACTTCGCAGCCCTCGCTCATCGCGGCATGATTCGCTACGAGAAAGAGGAATTGGTTCCTGCGTTCAAGGATCTCAATCAGTCGCTCCACGTCAACAAAGCCAATGCGATCACTTGGAATAATCGCGGCATCGTCTACAAGGCACAGGGCAACTACGACAAAGCGTTTAAAGACATCCGCTACGCGGTGAAGCTCGCGCCCAAGTTTGCTCGCGCCTATTTTAATCTTGGAATCGTGCATTACGCCGTCAATAATTACGAAGCTGCGATTAAGGCTTACGACAAAGCAATCGAATTAGACGATTCGGATCCTTGGTACTTCGTCAGTCGCGGCAGCGCAAAATACGGAGACGGCGATCTTAAAGGGGCGCTCGCGGACTATGACAAATCAATCGAAATCAATAAACGCATTTCAGATTCTTACGTAGGTCGCAGCAATATCTTTCTTAGCAACAACAAACTGGACGAAGCCTTCGCCGAAGCCGACAAAGCCGTCGACATTCAACCCAAAAATGCGGTTTCGTTGAATCAGCGCGGTTGGGTGTTGTATAAACAAGGAAAATACGCCGAAGCCATGTTCGATCTTAATCGCGCCATTACTTACGCTCCGCGTTTACCTTTAGCCTACAACAATCGAGCCGTCTGTTTTGTGGAGCTTGGTAAATTCGAAAAAGCCGTAAAAGACTACACCGAGTCGTTAAAACTCTCTGGCGAAAACCCTTTGGTGTATGCCAACCGTGGTGTTGCCTACGAAGGTTTGGGAGATTTTGCGAAAGCGAAGAAAGACTATCAACAAGCGGAGGAAATCGGCGGTACGGTTTCCGAAATTGCTAACACGGTAGGTTGGTTCTACGCGACCTGCCCCAGCGACAATTATCGCGACGGCGAAAAGGCCATCGAGATGGTGACCAAAGCTTGCGAAGAGGCCCAATGGGAGGACGCAAGTTTCGTCGACACTCTAGCAGCGGCATACGCTGAACAAGGTGAATTCGAGGCCGCGACGAAGTACGCAAATCAAGCAGTTGAGCTTGCCGAAGGGGGTAAGAAGGACCAGTACAAAGCGCGTCTGGCTTTGTACGAAGCAAAGAAACCTTACTTTAGCCAAACCGGTAAGTCTGCCGAATCTCAACGTTAGAGCGAATTGTTCTAAATCCGGACGCCCGAAAGCCTCGAACTCCTAAACTTTGCGGAGAATCGTCATAAATCGCTCGGGCTTTTGGACGGTATTGCTAAAACCTTACCAATTTCAACGATCTAATCGATTCAATTTGCCACTCTTTTTGGCTTGTCAGAGGATTACGGCGGTAATAGCGTGAAAATTGGCTAAAGCATCAGCAATAGTTATGTCGTTATCAGTTAAGTGTGTTTTTTTACCGTTGGTTTTCCAAATTCGCACCGACTGCGAATGTAATGACTCAAAGCTGATATATGCTCACAAATCGACGAAAATATCACCGCATCCCCGTCGACGAAAAGTGCACTGTCAATGTTGACGGATCTAAATTGGAATGCTCGTTGGTCGACCAATCGATCAACGGCGCGAAGATTGCTGGACTGGATTTTTTGGTCGTGCCGTTTGGGAAAAAGCTCTCCATCGATTGCGATGGCGAAGTATTCGACGCCGTTATTCGAGGTGTCACTCGGGGCGAAAATAACGAGATGCACATTGGCATCCAGCGTGCTGAGACCGTCGATGACGCTGAACATGGCTGTGATGCAATGCTCTTGAATTGCTTTATTCGCCACGAAGGCAACTTGATGGTCTGCATTCCCATCAGCGTTGAACCCAATGGACAAGTGAAAGTCCAGCTTTGGGATGGGATGCAATTCCCAATCAACTATTCATCTCTAGAAACGATGAACCGTACCGAACGGTACACTTCTTTGATGTCCGGCAGCAATCTCAAAATGATCGCCGATCTTTACGGCTTAGGATCGGTTCCCATGGCTCAAATTGCAGACAAAATTTTTGAATTTGAGTTTGGCAAGTTAGAAAATTGCAACGCCAAGCAGTCATACGCGCTCGGTCGATAGCGTGCAGAGTTTGCGACTAACGATCTTCTGGATCCGATAGTTGAAAATTCTTGCTTTGGTTGAAAAACCGTCTTGGGTTGTCGAAGACGACCTCTTTGATTTGAGCTTCGCGATGACCGCGTTTTCGCATTTCAAAGATCAAATCGGGAACAGCAGTGGGTTTGGAAGGGCCCCAGTCACCGGCTGAATTTACGCACAAGCGTTCGCTGCCAACTGTTTCGATGATATCTGCCGCGCGAGCCGGAGTACACTTGGTGACGGGATACAGTGTCATTCCCGCCCAGTAACCCGCGTCGATCACTGCCCTCACGGTGTGTTCTTCGACATGATCAACCAAAACGCGTGATCGGTCCAATTGCGAATGGTCGGCCAGCATATCCAGGATCATTCTTGTTCCTTGGTACTTGTCTTCAAGATGCGGCGTATGGATTAAAATCTGTTGATCATACTCAATCGCAAGTTCCAAATGCTCTTGGAAAATTATCGACTCGTTAGGTGTGTTTTTATTCAATCCGATTTCACCGATGCCCAAGACATTTGGACAATCGAGGAATTCAGGAATCATTTTTAGCACGTCGCGCGAAAGTTGAACGTTTTCGGCTTCCTTGGCATTGATGCACAACCAAGTGAAATGTTCGATTCCATACGCCGCCGCGCGGAGCGGTTCAACTTCGGTCAGTTGGACGAAGTAGTCTCGAAACCCGTCGGCGCTGCCACGATCATAACCGGCCCAAAACGCAGGTTCGCTGATCGCGACGCACCCCATCCGTGCCAACGTTTCGTAGTCATCAGTCGTGCGAGAGACCATGTGAATGTGTGGATCGATGTAATACATGGATGTCGCTAGTTTCTGGTTGGCATGTTGAATTTCTGCTTCCATTGCGGATCGAATTCGCGCGAAAACAGATGCTGAATTTGGTGGGCACGGTCAGGATCATCCTTGGCAATGATCGCGATCCCAGCGGCCAACAACTGCATTCGTTCATCACCCGCGATGGAACCTTCGGCGCGGTCAATTCGATCTAGTGACGCTGCCAGGTCCAGCAGCTTCGATCTCAGATCGAGAAATTCACTATCCAATATCTCTTTTGAACTCTTCATAGCTCCCATTATAGCTTATCTTAGTGTTATCGTTCACATGGCCTGCTGCATAATTGAGAAGTTGGGAGACGTTGCTCCAGCATGGCGTGGTTAGATAGAGTCCATTTATGCGAACTTCAAAATTTTCCTGCGGCTTCGCGCTGCAGCGCCCCCACGTCGTATCGCGCCGCGTGTTTTTGCCGATAACGATCAACCTGTGCCATTTATTTGCGGTGTTTGCAGCATTTGGGGTCTTCATCGCCGCTGGCAAAGCCAATGGCCACGAATTCGAAGACGGTTTCGTCGAACGATCGGTTGCTGTCGTGGTACGAGACAATGTTGCGCGGTTGGAATACTCAATCGGCTTGAACCCGAACACCCGGCAACAATTGATCAAATTCTGGCAATCAACCGATGGTGTCGAAAGCGGGACCGAAAGTGACGATGGCGAAAAAACAGAATCAACGCAGCAAAAAGTGGATTTTTATCAGCTCGCCGCTGACCACTTGAGCCGCCGTTTGGAGATTGTTGTCAACAAACAACGGGTTCAGCCCAAGCTTATCTCAGCGCTTCCTTCATCAAGGCATCACGTTGACGTAACCGTTGTTCTGGAATTCATCCTCCCTGCAACAGAAGCTCAGGTTCCCATCGCGATCGAGATCGCCGATGGAAACTTCTTTCGCAAAAGGACGGGGCGGCAAGAGAACGCTGGGGCGACATTAGAGACGTATCACGATGTCTCTAGACCGCAAAGAATAACGCGCGATGCCCCGCATCTTTGGCCAGCACCTTTTGGTGGAGGGTTTCGATATGCTCTTAAAACAATGGGCTCTACCGTGATCAACAGCTCCAATATAGCTTCCATCTTGATCCGCGCTGATCGACATATAGATGACGATTTCACCGATGCCCAACTTGAACGCGCTTTCAGGATCAAAGCGAAAGTCAGCAATATTTTGGCAACACCGGCCAATCAGGGACGTTAGCAGCTTGCCCAATCTAACTTCTCGCGTAATATTACATCGACCAT
>CALDEW010000109.1 GCA_937942355.1 uncultured Pirellulaceae bacterium
TTACCAAGGCGAGAGGCAATACATCGGGGGTCGCCCGGTGCGGGAAAGCCGCACGCCGGTAAATATGAGGAATTAACCTCATCGCGACAACGGGGAGGACGGAGGCAAACATAACAATGCCTCCGCCTTACCCGCTTACGCTAAACCTAAGATGTAACGCTGTACTAGTTATCAGACACCTTGTTCTTAAGCATTGCGGGTTTCAATAAGCTCGGCTTCGGCGTATCCCCCGCTACATCGACCCGACTCTCGGTCGCTGCCGCACTTTTTTGGGTCTGTCGAATCGAAACCAACGTCTCAAACTGCCCCTGTTGAACCGTTTGCCCCTTTTGGTTGATCAGCTTGCGGCCCCAAAGGATCTGTCCCGCCTTTCGACCACGACCGTTCTTTTCAATGCACTCCGTTTCGACATGAACGGTGTCACCAAAATAGATAGGGGCCAGAAATTCCCACGATCGAACCGCGGTGAACGCCACCGTCTGCATCAGCGGAGCGGAACTGCCTAAACCAGCAACCCAAGAAAGGCCCAATAATCCATGGGCGATCGGCTTTCGATATGGCCCCTTTGATGCGAAATCATGATCCACATGTAGAGGATTGAAATCTCCGGTCGTACTGGCGAATTGCGATACGTCAGATTCGGTAACCGTTCGACCTTGGCTGGTCCATTTCTGGCCAACTTCTACATCGTCAAACCACATCGATTCCATTCGATTTTCCAATCCATAAAAAAACGACCGCCTCCACGAAGAAGACGATCGTTTCAATAGTCGGGGTGAGAGGATTCGAACCTCCGACCCCCTGGTCCCAAACCAGGTGCGCTAGCCAGACTGCGCTACACCCCGATAAATAGAAAACGAGAAAACGCTCTTCCGTATCGCGACATCCTAGCGAGATTCGCTTGATGACGCAATCGCTGTTTTCTACGCGATTTACAATATTTTGCCCTTCGCGATTTGAGCAACATAATAGTTGTGTTAACGGCAAAAAGGATCGCGAAAATCTAGCCAATCCACGAACTTTTTGAAATCCATAACCGTAAGCTTGAATCGCGGACGATCCGTTTTACTGATAAGCCTAGGAGCTCATCAACGCCTTCAACCGTTCAAATTCGCCGCTGTTGGCATAATGAACGATAATTTGCCCCTTTTCTCGAGTCCCTTGCTTGATCTGGACCTTGGTACCCAATGCCATTTTTAGTTCGGTCTCAAGTTGACTTACGTGGCCATTGGTGTTTCGACGTGTACGCGCTGTGGTTAACGAGGCGGGTTTAAGTGAATCAGCCGACAAAAACTCGGCTACCATCGACTCCGTCCCCCGAACACTTATGCCTTCGGCGATGATGCGGTCAGTGAACGATATCTGAGCCCGTTCTTCGCCCAATGATAAAAGCGCCCGAGCGTGGCCGGCTGAGATACTTCCGTCGCTAACGGCCGATCGGACGGGGTCCGGCAATTCTAACAGACGCATCATGTTCGCGATCGTTGACCTGTCGATCTTCAATCGGTTGGCAAGATCTTCTTGGGTACAATGGTGTTCATCGATGTAACGACGGAATGACAACGCCTTTTCGATCGCATTGAGGTCCTTACGTTGGAGGTTTTCGACAATCGCCAGTTCAGACACCAAGCGATCGTCAGCCGTACGAATCCGAGCGGGGATCGTCTGCCAGTTCGCTTTGATCGCCGCCCGCAAACGCCGCTCGCCGCTGATCAGCTGGTAACGACCGTCAACAACGCGCACCAAAATTGGCTGAAGAATGTTATGTTCGTTGAGACTCTCGGCCAACGATGCCAACTCCGATTCCCGAAACTCACGACGCGGCTGAAACGGATTGTCTTCGATTTCGTAAACGCTCAAATCGATGACATCGCCATCCTTAAGACCGCCGTCGGTTACCGAGTTCGTGCGCTGCCCCGTAAAAGCGTTCTGTGTCGGCGCCGTACTGGAGGTTGCGGGCATCCTGGGCACAGTGGCGGCCGCGTTATCGGCCACGGCCACCTGCGATGGCGTTTCACCGACAACCTCCACCGAGTTTAACAGCGACTCAAGCCCTCGGCCTAATCGTTTCTTCCTAGTCACGTTCAAGTACCTCCATGCACAGTTCAGTATAAGCTCGGCTACCGCGGGATCTCGGAGCGTAATCAAGTACGCTCAATCCGTGGCTTGGTGATTCGGTGACTTTGACGTCACGCGGGACGACCGTATCGAAAACGATCTCCCCAAAGAACTCTCGGACCTCACGATCCACTTCCAATGTCAGTTCAAGATCCTGGTCATACATTGTCAACACAATGCCGCCGAAGGTCAGCTGCCCCGGCCGTTCCAACATAACCTTCTTGATGACCGAGATCATCTTCGCCAGCCCCTCCATCGCAAAGTATTCGCATTGAATAGGCATTAAGACTTCGTTTGACACTGATAGCGCTGCGCGGGTTAATTGGCCCAGCGACGGGGGGCAATCGATTAACACGTAATCGTATGTGCTGCTGCCATCGGCCAGATGTTTCACGACTAAATCCGTATTCGCCCCGGCTTTACCTGCTAGCAAATCGGCGTCCAGGAAGGAGCGGCTGCCGGGAAGAACATCAAAGGTCGACAGGACTGAGCGACTGGTTTGAGCTGGTCGAACGCTATTTTTGATGGGGACGTTTGCGATCAGCGGATGATGATTGACCGGTTGTAGTCCAACGCCAGAGGTTGCGTTGCATTGCGGATCCATGTCGACCAGAAGCGTTTTTTGCCCACTATTTGCCAAAGCAGCGGCCAGATTGATAGAAGTCGTCGTTTTTCCGACGCCTCCTTTCTGGTTTGCTACGGCTATAGTTCGGCTCACGGATCCATCCTTGGATTAATGCGCGGCGGGGAAAAGCTGACTGCGTTAGTTTTGTCTCTGTCTGTTGCCGCGCATCGGTAAACTAACACGGGACGTCAAAACCTAAAATGCCAAAGTTGATTCGGGCCGAATTGTGATCGCAAAAGTGAAAGCGAAGAATGGTTGCACGTGAAACTATCAGAAGCCGTTGTACGTGAAACTAACGCCAATGAAGAATCGATAGACAATTCAAACAAGAAATACTTAAGCGCGTGACCTCGTTAATTATCCCGAGGTTGTAACAGGCTACAGGTAGTGGACGAGGCCACGAGTCCTGCCACTCCTTTCCCCTTTGCTTTACCATTCAGTGCTTCGTTTAATGCAGCTGCAGGATTCGTGGCCTCATCCACTACAGTGAAATCAAAACGTAACGCTTCACCAGGTGGCTCTTGAGTTCCACGTGGAACCCAGTTCGCACCAACGCAGGG
>CALDEW010000110.1 GCA_937942355.1 uncultured Pirellulaceae bacterium
GGAGCGTTTTTCGCCAATTTGATGTTTATTCTGGGGCCTTCATTTGATGGTTACTTGCATGTTGCCGGTCTACGTCACAACGCTGTTGGGCGGTTTATCTTTGGATGCGGGACTCTGTTTGCCGTTGTGATGGCGGCAGCGACGGTGGGAGCGTTGTAGATACTGATTTTACGACCCGAGCGCGTGAGTTTTGAAGTTGTGCGTTGCTAGTGCTGAAAGCACGGTATGTAATAGCCATGGACGCAAGTCCATGGATTGGCCCCGGAAAATCGCCGTAAGTGCTGAAAGTATGGCATGCTTTTGATATTTAGATTCCTGTCGTCCTTTCAGGACTAACGGAGCGAATGATTAATCGTCCCCCAGACTTGCGTCTGGGGCTAATACATACCATCACTTCGTGATTAACAAAGCGCAACTTCAAAGCGCAACTTCAAAGTGCGTGAGCGCGGGATTGCCGGGCGCGGTAGCGCAGTCTCGCGATAACGCTATCGAGTTGGGATGTTTTTGGCCCAACCCAAATGCGGAAGTTGGGTCAAGGTAGTTTCTTAGTCGATCAAAAGCCTCCGCTACAAGGCAACAAATTATTTCACAACCGGTTCGGATTGAAGTACGATAAAGCGTAACTTCCAACAGACAACTCAAGCGACGCGGAACTGCTTCGATGTTTATTCCTTACGGCACTGACGCTCCAATTTATCACTGGCCGTTTGCCACTGGCGCGATGATGTTGATCAACATCGTGGTGTTGTGCCTTCAATACTCGCATCCTGAAGCGCAGGCAGACTACGTTTTAGTCCTTGGCGAAGGGTTGCATCCGGTTCAGTGGCTGACGTCGATGTTTATGCATGATGGGATTTTGCACCTGCTTGGAAATCTTGTTTTCCTTTGGGCGTTTGGGATTATCGTCGAAGGCAAAGTAGGGCCCATTATCTTCACGCTGTTGTATGTGGGCATCGGTGTTTTTGAAAGCATGGTGGAACAGCTTATGTTTCTGTCGTTCACCGATTTCGGAGGCGCGTCATTGGGAGCGTCGTCAGCCATTTTTGGTTTGATGATGGTCGCGCTGGTTTGGGCACCGCAAGACAATCTGAAGATCATTTTTAATCCGTATTTGTTCTACATTTTCTTCATTGAAGTACCGATCGCCTTTTTCGGATTGGTTTATTTTCTATGGGACTTCACCCTTGCCTTTTTCTCTGGGTTTTCATTTGGCACCTCGCTGTTGCATTTGATGGGCGCTGTTTGCGGCTTGGTAGTCGGCGTTGCGTTTATTTGCGTATCGTGGGTGGATGGCGAACAAAGAGATCTGCTGTCGATGTTTCTTGAATTGGTAGGAAAGAAACCCATCAAGAAAAAGCAAACACGCGCAGAGAAGCAAGAGATCGAAGATCACAAAGAGATGCTGCGCGAAGAGCGCAAAAAGAAGATGGTGCTCTATCGTAAATCGCTTGCAGCGCATTTGGAGGCGGGCAATGCCGTAGCGGCTGCGGCGACGTTTCGGCAGATCCAAAAACACGATAAAAAAGCAACTTGGGATGAGGCACCGTTGTTAAAACTGATCGGTGCGTTTCAATCGCAAGAGCAATGGGATCAAGCGATCGAATACAGCCAAGTGTATCTAAGTTCGCATCAGACCAAAAAGGCGGCGGTAGCCATCAATTTGGCAAAGATCCAGTTGCTGCAGAAAGATTCGCCGCGTCGCGCGTTGAAGGCAGTGGGCGTGCTGAGCGCTGACAGCGCAGTTTCCGAAAAACATCGCAAAGCCATCAAGCAAATCAAAGCCAAGGCCAACCAAATGATCGCCGCTGGGGCGATCGAGTTGGATTGAAATTGACCTCCCCGCTGTTATTTACTCGGCACGTTCGGTGATCTCGATCAGATGGTAGCCGAACTGAGTTTTAACAGGTCCGTGGACCTTGTTGAGCTCTTTGGAAAAAACGACGTCGTCAAATTCTTTGACCATTTGTCCTTTGCTGAATTTGCCTAAGTCGCCGCCCGATTTTCCTGAAGGACAAGCTGAAAATTCGGCGGCCACGGCTGCAAAATCGCCGCCGTTTTCAATTTGCTCCTTGAGATCGTTGCAGACTTCTTCGGTTTCTACCAAGATGTGACGTGCTGATGCAGATGCCATCGTTTTTCTTTCTTTCGATTTGAGTGGAGTTGGTGGCAAGAACTCCCGCCACCGTTTCTTAGTGAATTGTCTTTTTTGAAAACGCCTATTCGGAATCGGGCTCGTCGGCGTCCTTTGCGACCGGCTCGACCGGTGGGCGAATCAATCGCTCAAGATCGACCACCGTCATCATGTGGCCATGGTCGGAGGTGACGATTAGGATCGTCTCTTCCCAGTTGCTGTTCTTTTGGACCCAGTTGGTGATCGCGTCGAAAGCTTTTTCGCCACTGAACACAGCCCCAATCGAATCGTCGATGTTGTTGTTGTGATTGGCCCAATCGACATCGCCGGGTTCGACCATCAACCAAAACCCCTTCTCATTGGTGCCCAATACTTCCAGCGCCGCGGTCGTCATCTCGGCCAGCGTCGGGCTTTCCACCAATTCTTCGGGCGTGTATTTATCGGCGCTTTTTATGCCGCGGGTAGGATCGAAATCGCCATCGGCGGTGGCGTACGGCAGATGCGTGTCCTCGGCACCAAAAAAGCCGAATAAACGATGCTTGTTTTCCACGGCGACCTTGGCCGCGGCGGCTAAGACGTCAGCTCCTTTTTCGCCCGCCATGCAATGCGCGACGACATAATCGCCACCGTTGTCGACGTTGATTGCGTCCATTTCAGATTGCGGTAGATACTTATTGCCAGCAACGAAGTTTTTCCCTTGGCTAGGATCTTTCTTCTTCTCAGCACCCCAGCCACAGCCAATGACCACGTCCATGCCAGATAGAGGCTGTTCACGATGCGCGATTGACGGCAAACCCAGCAGATCGCGCGAGAGATCTTGGTAGTCGTTGCGTGTGACATTGTGGGCGTAGGCCGACGCCGGAGTGGCGTGCGAAATTGGCACGCTGGTAACAACACCTACGGATTTTCCCGCGGCTTGAAGTTGGTGGGCGATACAGCTTATCTGATTTCCCTCATGGTCAACACCAATGGCTCCGTTGTAAGTTTTCTTTCCGGAAAAGATCGAAGTCGCCGAAGCGCCTGAGTCGGTGAAGACGTGATTGAGCGATTTGCGTTTGCCGATCAGATAGGAAATGTCGCCAGGTTGACTCCAAGGTGCCTTACCGCCGAATTCCGAGTTGTACCCACCACGTCGGTTGCCGCCAATATTGCTAACGGTTTGCGAATTCACATCGCGCTTGCTACCTCCATTATGGGGGCTGGTGACGCAGAATCCGAAATCGGTAGGAGCTTTGTCATATGTTTGGAAGGACAAGACGTTTCCGCGACCTTCTGTATAGGTGACCTTCTGCGCTTTATAAATGGCGGCGGCCTGCGTCGTTTGCCAGTCCATACCGTCAAAGACCATGACGATGATGTTCTTTTTGCCTTGTTTCACTGCTTGCTTTTGCAGATCGTATAACTGGGTTTGATCGAAATAGTCAGCGTTTTCATTGAGTGTCTCCTCGGGAACTTTTCCGTAGAGATTCTCTAACTTCTCCTCGTCGCGGTAGGCGCTATTTTCACCGCTGATCGCGTCCAGGTTACCGCCGAAGGTGTAGACGGGGATCAATCGATTGGAGTGATTGGTCCAAGTGCTGAAGGTGCCGATTTTATTGCCCCAGAAAATCCAATCGGACTTTCCACTGCTGACGGCTTGAGCTTGCATGGTTCGCAAATAGTCATCGGCCTGTTGAGCGACCGAAGTTGGCGCGAGATACGAAATCATCATGGCCGTGGCAGTAATCGCGACGACGAATCTACAAACAGTGTTTTTCATTGAGGCAGAGCAAAAGGGTAAATAGGTGACTGGCGACTGAGTCGCGGCGGTAGGCCCGAAAACAAAATCGTAGTCGAGCCAACGATTTATGATAGGCGTTTTAAGATTTCTTCGACATCGTACACGCAGCCGCCCCATGTTCCACCGCTTGCATTCTGCAAAGCGGCCCATAGCCGAGTGTCATCAGGCAGTTCGGGGTGGGGCGAAATTGCGGCGTCTTGTTTCCTGTCAGCCAATGCTTTATCGCCCCAGATGCGATCGGATTTT
>CALDEW010000111.1 GCA_937942355.1 uncultured Pirellulaceae bacterium
TTTAACGCTGACAAGTCTATCGACGCCGTTGTGACTTGGGCACCGGATATTTACAACCTGTCAGATGTGAAAGGGAACAAAATGATTGTTTCCACTCTTACAGCAAATAAATTGATCGCCGATGTATGGTTCGCTCGCGCAGACTTCGCAAAAGATCACAAAGACATTTGCGAAGGTATTGTGAGAGGAATTTTCGACGCAATGACGGAACTGAATACCGAGAAAGGTAAGAAAGCCGTTTCTGAACAGATGGCCGATGGTTTTGGATTGCCGGCCAGCGAAGCCTACGACATGCTTGCCGATGCTCACAGCACGAACTGGGCTGAGAACTTTCAGTTCTTCTTGAACAAGAACAATCCCGCGAACTTTGAGCGCGTTTGGAATCAGGCTTACTACATCTACCGCCGGTTAGGAAAGATCTCGCATTCGACGGTTAAGTTCGACAAGGTCATGGACTTCTCGATTATCGAGAAACTGAAATCTGAAGGTAAGTATTCTACCCAAGTCGATGAGTACACGACTCAATTTATGCCGACGACGACCAAAGAGGTGCGGGGCGCCGAAGAGATTCTGACCAACACCGTTGTGATTCATTTCTTTCCCAACAGCGCTGACCTCAACAAGAAGATCATGAAGAAAGAGAACGGCAAAGACGTCGAGGTCCCGTATGATCCGAAGGTTGATTTCGTTTTGGAAGAGATTGGGAAACTAGCGGGGCAGTTCGGCGCCGCGCGGATCATTATCGAAGGTCACACCGATAGTTCGATGAAGGGTAAGGCGCCGGAAGATCTGGTAAAGAGTTTAGCCAAAAAGCGCGCTCATGCGGTAAGACAGGCGCTGACCAGGAAGTTCCAACTCTCTCCGAACCAATTCAACACTGACGGCTTGGGCTGGGATCGTCCGGCGGATCCAGATGATCCACTTAACCAGGCAAAAAATCGCCGCGTTGAGGTGAAGATTTATCCGGCTGAGGCGTTGAATTAGCGGCCCGGCGAGCGTGCACAGGTAGTGGATGAGGCAACGAGTCCTGCATCTCCATTGAACGTCAACCATAATCCTGCGGCATCTAATTCCCCGCAGGATTCGTGGCCTCATCCACTACGCTAAGGTTAAGACGTAACGTCGCGCTAGGTAAACACATTGATGTTTCGAAAGTATTTCGAGGAAAGATGGCAACTGAAGATACTACTGTCGCCAACGAGAAAAAATTGCCCTGGTTTCCGATCCGAGGTGAAATTGGAATCGTAAGTTCGGTTCTATTGGGGCTGTCGTGCATTGCCTTGGTGTTGGGCCTGTGGTGGTTTGTGACGCTGGGTGAAAGTTCTGAAGACCGCATCGTCAGCGCACTCGCCCTGCCGAGTCCCTCGGAAACGTTTTCTACTTTCGAGCAATTGTGGACCGACCGAGAGTTGACGCAAAACACGTTGACGACGCTCTACCGCGTCGCAGCGGGATTTTCGTTGGCGACCGTGATTGGCGTGCCGCTTGGTGTGTTGGCCGGTTGTTTCCCGCCGTTGAAGGCTTTCTTGATGCCGCTGATATTGTTTGGGCGCAACATTCCTATTGCTGCTTTGGTGCCGTTATCTTTCTTTTTCTTTGGCATCGGTGATTCGCAGAAGATCGTGTTTATCTTTATGGCGACAGTGGCGTTTGTCATCGCCGACACCGCAACGTCGATCATTAACGTGGGGCAGCAGTATTTGGACACCGCTTATACCGTGGGGGCCAATCGTTGGCAAACGATCATAAAAGTCATGGTGCCCTTAGCGATGCCTTCGGTGCTTGACTCTTTGCGCTTGTTATTTGGTTTGGCGTTTGGTTACATCATGCTGGCCGAAACGATTAAGCTGGGAACCGAATCCGGAGGGCTTGGGCATTTGATCAGCATGTCTCAGCGCAGAGGACCACGAGCTCATATTTACCTCATCATTTTGATCATTCCCATCGTGGCGTTTTTGATTGATCGAATTTTGTTCGCGATTCAAAAAGGGCTGTTTCCGCACAAGTACGGCGGCAATGGTTGGCTGTTGGGGATTTTCCGATCTTTGGTTGGCGTTTGGGGAGATGCCAAGTCGAAAATGTTTCAGCCGGTCCCTCCGTTTGATAAACTGACCCTAGCGACAACTTCGGACTACGAAGCGAAACCAGTTTCTGAAAAGACACCTTCATTTCGAAAACGCCGTGGTGATGACAATGCGGAGTGGCGACCATGAGCGAATCAGCACAACAGCAACCATCATCAGAGATCGGCTCAGCCACCGACAACGAAGACATCGGCAAAGACGTTGGCGTTGCCACGGTGGTCGCGTCCGATAGTGGAGCGGCGGAAGAGAATCGAACGCCCGTTGTTGAATTTTGTAACGTTACTAAAACTTACAACGCCGGAGGTGCAAATGCCTTCACGGCGATCAAAGACGTATCCTTTGTCGTCCATGACAAACCCGAAGAAGGCGAATTCATCGGTGTGCTTGGCCCTAGCGGCTGTGGCAAGAGTACGATCCTGAAGTTGATCGCCGGATTGTCGCCTCAGCATCCTCCGACGACCGGTTCGGTGAAGGTGTTGGGTAAAGAAGTCGTTGGGCCCGGAGCTGATCGTGGAATGGTGTTTCAGGACTACACCAGTTTCGACCACCGCACGGTGCTGGAGAACGTGACCTTTGGGTTAGAATGCCATGGCGTTTCACGAGCCATCCGAGAGGAATTGGGGCGGCACTGGATAGAACAAGTGGGGCTGGATGTGGCCAACGATGCGTCGAAGTATCCGCATGAACTATCAGGGGGAATGCGTCAGCGCGTCGCGATTGCGCGAAGCTTGATCTTAAAACCGCGCGTGATCCTGATGGATGAACCTTTCGGCGCTTTGGATCCGCAAACGCGATTAAATATGCAGGATCTTTTGGTGGAACTTTGGCGTAAGGTGGAAGCGACCGTATTCTTTGTGACGCATTCGATCGAAGAGGCGGTGTACCTTGGCGATCGAGTCTACGTGTTGAGCAGTTCGCCAGGAACGTTGGCCCGTGAACTGGAAGTAGAACCGCCCAATCGTCCTGCCGCACAGATGCAGCGCGAACAGGAGTTCCAAGAGACAATCTTCTATCTACGCGATTTAATCGCGGCCGAGGAAGCGCTGAAACAAGCGGGGATGTAAGTTCCCGTCCACTATAGTATCGGCCGTTCATGGCACGTGCCGCATCCGCGACATACCTAAAATCTAAACCGAATCACTTGCCGGTACGACGATTCGCTGAGCCAATGCAACCAGTATGTCCAAGCATATTCTGCAAGCTTCCTCGTCTTTGGCCAAGGCTGCATTTTCCAATTCTAAACTTGGTTCGTACAGATCGTTAAATCCACATGTCCCGCCGGCTCCCTTGAGCCAATGAGCCAACTTGCTGAGTTTCTCAAAAGATCCATTAGAGATTGCGACGTCCATCTCCTGCAGCTTAGATTCAATCTGTGGGATGAAGTCTACGATGATTTCGCGGAAATCGTCTCCTTCAGGAAGTGTTGAGTAAATTGGGGATGGGACGTCAGAGCCTGTTTTGACTTCAACGCGGATTGCTGATTGGTTGTGAAGGCCTGTCTCAATTTCCACCGACACCGTCTCGCCCCGGAGTTTGCCCGTGACTTTTTCCTGACGCTGCTGAAATTCTGAGCAGTCATACATGCCTGTTACGGTCATCTCGGATCGAATGACCTTCAAAAATGGAGTAAGCTGCTGGTTCAATGCAACATTATCTCGTTCATCACAACACTTGATTAGACCTACTAAGGCATCACCGATGATCCTTCTTCCTGTCACATAAGAATCGCATTGCAGTTTCTCAAAGGCTTTTCGCATCAGCCGGAAGTTTTTCAGTTCCCAGCCACGCTGGATGTGGGCGACCCGCTTGCGCACTGACTTTGAATAGTCAACCAGCATGGAGTCCTCTGAGATGAACTCGTTAAAAAGTTCGTCACTGATCGCGTTGAGTTTGGATACCTCACGATTGACGTTACCTAGATCCAGCGGCTGATTTTCGCAGGCAGATACCAGCTTTTCGGATGCCACGCTAATCGATTCGATTGACCGTTTGGCAGCTTCGCTTTGAATTAATTTTGCCAGAGTTGGGAGGTTTTCGAACTTCTTTTCCTGAATGTCGTTTTCTATCGTTCCGAGGTGTTCGGCAAAGAAGTATTCAAAGTCACCGAGTTCGAGGTTCGAATCGCCATCGATGGAGCTGACATCGCTTTGCACTGAAGCTCGGGTCTCAACCAGGTTTGCACCAGCGGTAAATTCGGCTGCTTCCTTCGCTGTTTCTGAATCGATAACGACTCTTTCGACTGAAATAAATTCCGGCGTTTCAGAAGTTGCCTTCATTTCTATGTTTTGTATTGAGGCAGATTCAGCGATTTCTGTTCGCGGCGGTGTCGTGCACGCACCTTTTAAAACCGAGTCACTTAAGTCGGCAATCGACGCCATCTTGGAAATAGATTCATCGGCTTCGCTAGTGAGCGGGGCGCTGGTTTCTTCAGGCCGCGACTTTGGCGAAATGTATTTGGCAACTGTTTTCAAAAGGAGGTCAATGTCAACCGGTTTGGCCAGGAAGTCAGTACAACCAGCGTCCTCACAGAGAGCCCGGTCACCACTCATAGCGTTGGCGGTTAACGCCATGATGGGGCCTTTATAGCCGTTTTCTCTCAGGCGACGGGTCGCTTGATAACCATCCATTACAGGCATTTGCATGTCCATAAGGATGAGGTCAAAATTATATTCCAAAGCAAGGTCCGAACCGACTTTTCCGTTGGGTGCCTCTGTGATCACGCATCCGGCTTTGGCCAAAACCAAATTGATCAACTTCCGGTTCGCATCACCATCGTCGACGATGAGTACAGTACCTCCGTAGAGGTTGGTAATGTTGGTTTCCTTGGCTTTGATTCTATGTTCGAGCCTTCGTTTGCTGTCTGCTTCGGCTGAAACTTTTTCGGTTTGCTTACAATCGCCCACTTTCACTTTGAAACTGAGAACTGTTCCAACGCCGGGTTCGCTGCTTGCTTCAATTTCACCGCCCAGAGCTTCGACGATACGCTTGCTGATGGAGAGGCCAAGTCCCGTACCACCGTACTTACGTGTCACGCTGTTGTCGGCTTGCACGAACGGATCAAAGATTTTTGCGACTTGTTCTGGCGTCATTCCGATTCCGGTATCGGTGACGCGGATTTGGATTTCATCCTCACCGATTGGTTTTTCGATGTAACGGGTTGAGATTTTTACTTGGCCTTCGCTGGTGAATTTAATCGCGTTTCCGGCAAGGTTGGTGAGAACCTGGCGGAGACGGACATCGTCGATCAAGACCGATACTGGAAGCTCATTCTCATACTCGGTGATCAAGTCGATGCCTTTATCCAGTGCGCGAACGCTGAGGATGCTGGCCACATCATTGACGATCTCGAAGGGATTCGCTTCGATAGGATCTATCTCAAGTTTTCCGGCTTCGATTTTGGATAGATCTAGAATGTCATTGATCAATCGTAATAAATGGCTACCGCTTGAGTGAATAGTGGCGAGGTATTCTTGTTGTTCTTCCGGTGATTTCACCATGCCGCGTTGAAGCCAGTCGGTAAAGCCAAGGATCGCGTTCATTGGCGTACGAATCTCGTGGCTCATGTTGGCCAAGAAGTCAGATTTGGCGCTGTTTGCGTCTTCGGCAGCGAGTTTGCTTTGTTCAAGTTCGGTCACATTCGCCAAGCTGACCAACACGCCGTTGCCGTTGGACGACTGCGACTTCACGGGAGCGCAGTTGACCTTGAAAGTTAGCGTTTCTTCTTCGCCTTCACTGTCTTTGACCACCATTCGAACGACGTCTTCATAGACTCGCTCTCCGGTTTTCATCGCGTGTTTCCAAGGCGGGTTGGTAAGTGGCGTTCCATCGGCGTTTAGCCATTGGAAGGCTTTTTCAGGATGTTTGCCGACGACATCTTTGACGTTGCAGCCACAACTGAGCGCGAATGCTTCATTGGCGATGACGACCTTTCCGTTTTTGTTCAGCACCATCAAGCCTCCGCCAAGGATGTCCAATGTTGAACGGACCTCGTTGGGCATGTTTTTGGGCGGGCGCATCGCTCCCTGCATTTTTCCCAGATACAAAAAGAACCCAATCCCTGTTACACCCAACATGAGAAAGTCACGGAGAAGATCTGAGCCGATCCAGGAAGTCCTTTTGGGGTTAAACGTATATTCAATTTGCCCCCAGCGACGCTCGCCACTGAACAGCCCCGGATTGAATTTTTCTTTCTCGCTGAGCTCAGGGTCCAACCAAATGGTCTCGTGATTGTCCGTCGAAACTACCAGCTTACCTGTGCGGTTGCGGACACCGATTGATCGGAAGTGCGGATTTCGCACCACCATTTGATTGATATAGTCTTGGAGCAGCAGGAATTCGTTTTCTTGAATCAGCAACGAAGAAGCGACTGCTAAAGCTTCGCAGCTGGAGGTGCGTGCTTTCAACGCCGCACTTTCACGAGAAGGCACGAACCGACCGTGGATCGCAGTTCCTAACCAATACGCCAGCATGACGATACCCAAGAGGCCAATCGTCATCTGAATTTTGGGAGTAAACCATCGCATAATAATCGGGGGAGCTAAGGAGTTTTGCAGGGGAGTTTTAAGGAGGCGAATACGGCTCTGATTCTTAATCTTTGTTTCTTATTCGTCTACGATTTGATGGATTGTCTCTGCTTCCTCTTCATCAAATTCTTTAATCAAAGGAGCAACGTCAAATGTTTTCCATGCGGGCAACTGCGTAACAACGGTGGTCGCCATCGCGGCCAGGCGAAGGTAGGAAACAAGTCCTAAGGAAATTCCCGCGGAAGCCGCGACGATTGCCGTGTTGTCAACTTTCAAGTTCTTACGGATAAACTCGTTTTCGGAATCTTCAAAGCCTTGCCAGAAGTAGTTTGCCAACATGCTTTCTTCAAGTTTCACATCTTCAACGGCGTGACGGGAATCCGTGAGGTCTCCAATTTCTTGGGTAACCAATTGGGGGCCCTGCGCACCGAACTGGTAAGCGTAGGACACAGAATCCGACGTGAGATCAAAAAACACATCATCATCGCCGATTTTCAAATCGGCAATTGCGGTAATACCGTTAATGTCGTTTCTGCGTTGCGAAATCGGTTGAGATGTTGATTCTTTATTGGTTACCGGTTTCGCCGTTGATATCACATCAGGCCCGCCGGTGTTTTCGAGATCATCCTCCGCGGGAGTACTCAAGGTGGCTGAGATCGGTTCTTGAGTCAGCTGCTCGGTATCGGCATCGTTATCAATCACATTGACACCTGAATCATTTTGGATGGTGACCGAGATTGCTTCGGGGGCCGAGTTCAATTGGCCATCTGAAACGACGACGCTGATGTCCAAGTCTTTTTGCTCAACACCCTCTAATTGAGGCGTCGATGCAAATCGAAGCTGGTTATTTCCATCGATAAAGAACAGGTTATTGTCTCTCCCTACGCCGTCGAGCCTGAAGGTTAGTGGGTCGCCGTCTAAGTCAAAGATGGCGGCCTGGTTGAGGTCTGCGACAATAGCGCCCGGTTGGGCTTGAGATAGTTGGAAATCTTCAAGAGAGTTGATGACAGGGGAGAAATTTATGATCTCTGGGCGGTCGTTGACGTTATTAACAGTGATCTCAAACGTAACTATTTCAGAGTTCTCTGTCCCATCGTTAAGCGCCGTTGTCACGACATAGGAGTTTTGCCCGCCGTTTACCCAAGCCGGTGGATCAATGAACTGTACCCTGTCGTTGACGATTTCGAAGAGATTGTTGTCCGCTCCATCGCCAGCAAACACCAGGCTCGTCGCATCGCCATCGACATCACTTCGAAGCTGAGCGTCAATGCCGAAGGATGCATCAGCCAGTTCGTCCTGAGAAACGGTGATAACATTGACACTCGATTCAGGAGCATCGTTGATGTTGTTGATCCTCAGATTGACCGCCTGAGTGGTCGAATCGTTGACGCCATCATTGGCAACGATTTGAACTTCATAGGTCGGCGATTGTAGCCCAATCAGCTCAGGTGTATCGATCAAGGCCAATTCATTGTTGACGATATGGAACAAGTTGGCATCTGCTCCACCAACAATCTCCAGCGTCATGTCTTGAGCTTCTGGATCGGCAAATAGCTCCACCAAGTCGAATGTTTCGGTGCTGCTTTCATCTTGTTCAAGCAAGAGCTGTTGATTGTTACCAATGAAAACGGGGGCTTCGTTGGCGTCCAATACGTCAACATCGACCTGACGCTCTGTAACTCCGCCATTTTGATCGTCTGCCAAAACCGTCAGCGTGTACGTGTTGCCTCCGGCGGCAGCCAATGGGTTTTCGAAATCAGGTGGCGAAATGAATGACAGCGTTCCGTCAGGAGAAATATCGAACAGGTTTCCATCAAAGGCGTTACGATCAACGCTCAAGAGTACGGTGTGGCCGTCTGCGTCGGACGTCGTAATTACGGCGACATCTGTTTCGCCTTCGGTTACGCTGTATCCCAATGTTGGGCCAATGACAGGCAATGAATTTTGGTCGGTGACATTGACGAAGATGTGATTCTCAACAAGATCGCCATTGCTATTGCCATCGTCAGCTACGACCGTCAAAGTGTATTGATTGCTTCCAGAAACAGAAATGGGATTTTCATAGTCTGGCGGTAGGATGAAACTTACATTCCCGTTGTTGTCGATGGCAAAGAGATTTCCGTCCCCTACGCCTTGTGAGATTGAGAAAACGACCGAATCGTTTTCTGGATCAGTCGTGGTGACTTGCCCAACAAATGTGTTTCCTTCCACAACAGCGAAGGTTGCTGGATTTGTGAAAACTGGAAGTTCGTTCACATTTTCGACAACAACCGTTACATCGTGTTCGTCGGTCAAGCCGTCATTATCCGTTGCGACAACACGCAGTTGATAGGTATTGTTTGCATCCACGTCGGACGGATTTTCATAGTCAGGCGCGCTAATGAAGGACAGTGCCCCGGTTTGACCGTCGATTTGGAATAGACCAGAGTCTGCAACGCCATCGGCGAGGCTGAACGTGATGTCGTCGCCGTCTTCGTCTGATGCGGATATAACGTCAACGGACGTCTCCCCTTCGTCGACGAAAATTGTCGGCGTCGTAGCGATCACGGGTGCTTCATTCCGGTCGCTAACTGCGACATTGACCAGTTGTTCGGTGACTTCCCCGTTTCCATCATCGGCCAAAACAGTCAATGTGTAATTGTTATCAACTGAAAGAGAATTCGGATTCTCGAAGTCTGGTGCTGCCC
>CALDEW010000112.1 GCA_937942355.1 uncultured Pirellulaceae bacterium
GCTGGATGTCGTGGAAGCGGTTGGCGAAAATGTTCTGGCGAGCGTTGAATTCGCGCGAGCTAAGATCTCACTACCGGTGGAGGAACTGAATCCCGATCCATTGGTCACCGGGCAGGACTTGATCGACATGGGGATTTCGCCTGGGCCAAAGTTCAAGACCATTCTGCAATCGGTGCGCGACGGACAGCTCGACGGCGAGATCGAAACGCGCGAGCAAGCGCTAAAGCGGGTGGCAACTTTGTAGCGTGCTTACGTCACTCGGGCCGGTGTGAAGACATCCCGCACGTCGAAACACTCCATGTCGGCGCGGCGCGCCGCTTCGATGCCTAGTTCGGCGTCTTCGTAGACGCGGCATTTTTCGGGAGCCACGCCGATTCGCCGCGCGGCTTCGAGGAACACATCGGGGTTGGGTTTGTGCAGTGCCGTATCTTCGGCTCCGACGACGGTGTTTTCATCGAATAGATCGTCCAGCCCAATGATCTTGAGCACATCGAACACGACCGCGCGGTGGGAACCTGAGGCGACGGCCATTGGCAACTTTCCGACGTTGGCTCGGACGATGTCGACGATGGGGGCGATGGCTTTTACCTCCGACAAACGCGCGAGGAAGGCTTGCTCTTTCTCATCAGCCACGACTTCAGCATCCAAATCAAGCCCTTGCTCTCCGGCCAACAGTTCGACGATTTTCACTGTCGGTTGGCCGCCGAGCGAATAGAAACGATCTTCATCGAGCGCGATGCCGTAACGGTCGAGTGTTGATCGCCAAGCGTGAAAGTGCAGCGGCATGGTATCGGCCAGCGTCCCATCGCAGTCGAAGATCAAGCCTTGGATCTCCGTGGCCTTGGTTTCATAAGTCATCGTTTCGCCAGTGTTTTTGAGTTGGAGGTTTAACAACCCGAAAGTGTAGTCTCAAAAACCGATCGCGAAAGGGAGGCCGCGAAATGGGAGGTCGAGGCTCCGGCCGAGACCAGTGATTGATTGCGGGACGCGCGGTTTTTGGACAAGAAAATATGGACAGGAAGATGTCTTTGTTTTACGTCTGTCCTTTATGCGACTGATATTTTCTTATCCACATTTTCCTGTCCGAGATTTTACAGCGCTAGCTCGTTGGTCACTGACGGAGATTTGATTTGTTTCAGATTTTCGATTTCGGATTTCGAAACTAGAAATTCCTGTCTGACATCAGAGACCTAATTCAATTTTCCAGAGACGTGTAGGCCTCGGGGCAAAGGACCACCCGTTGGTGATGTTGCCGCCGTCGGCGATTAGAGCCCCAGATCGCTCAGCCCCGGATGGTCGTCGGGACGTACGCCCAACGGCCAATGAAACTTGCGCTGAGAATCGTCGATAGGGATGTCATTGATGCTGGCCTCGCGGCGAGCCATCAAGCCATCGTCGTCGAACTCCCATTGCTCGTTACCGTGAGCGCGAAACCACTGCCCGGACTCTGATTGCCATTCGTAGACAAACCGCACGGCAATGCGTCGTTCACCATGCGCCCACAATTCCTTGATCAAGCGGTAGTCGCCCTCCCCTGCCCACTTGCGCGTCAAGAATTCGGTGATGGCGGCGCGTCCGGAAAAGATCTCCGAACGGTTTCGCCATTGACTGTCGGGGGTATACGCAAGGGCGACCTTTTCTGGATCGCGCCGGTTCCAAGCGTCTTCTGCCAAACGAACTTTCTTAATGGCATCTTCGGTCGAAAAAGGAGGCAGCGGTGGTTTCTGGGACATCGTTAAATTTATAAAGGAGGGTTAAACGGGTTGGTGACCGGCCCGTTGCTGATCACAACCAAAATCACGGCCGCGGGGGCCCTGGATCAACTATTGAACGCATTCAAAAACGCGACGATGTCGTCGGCCGCATCGGGTAGTTTTCGTTGCCGGTCCATCGCCAATTTTTTGATCGCTTGATACGCTTCCTCTTCAGAGAGATCGCGTTTGGCCATCAATATGCGTTTGGCATTATCGACACGCTTTCGATCATGCAGCTGTTGTTTGGCGGCTTCGGCCTGTAGGCGGAACTTATTAAAGGCGCGAAACGTTGACATCGCCAAACCGATCGCGGGTTTCACCTGATCTGGCTGAATTCCTTCCACAACATAGGCACAGACTCCCGATTCAACCGCCGCGTGAATACTCTGGGATTGGCCGTTTTGACAAAACACGGCCACGGGAGTGGGGCGCCGATCGCGGAGCGTGGACAACTGCTCCAGCATATCCCGGCGCGGACTTTCAATCTCAACCAAGACCACATCTGGTTTGAGTTCAAGAATCTGGTCAACGACGTCAAGTTCCATGTCGATGACAAAGGTCTGCGTATAACCGATCGAGTGCAGAAGCTCTTCTAGTGCCTGGGATCGTTGAGGCGAATCATCGACAACGGCTACCGTGATCTTTGAATTTTCAACTAAGTTGTTTCCCATACGCGGACACAAGACGTTTGTAAGATGTTAGCGTGCCGGTTAATCCAGCATCGCAGGAGAGTCTGAAAAAAAAACCGGCGTAACCGATAGCAATCCAAATTTGAGTTCAGACATCCCACGCAAACGACGTTCCCCGTTGACGTTGAACCTCAATTTTTTAAAGCTACCGGCTCCAATCTGCGCTTCTTAGGCCACGTATGCCGCATAAGTATTTTGAAATGTTTTCAATGTGAGCATTGCGTGAAGCAAAACATTTGTACGCGACCTGCTCAAATTAAGAGCACAATCAGCTGCCTGCGCCAAACTGGTTATCGTTGGCTGACAGGCAAAAGCATTTCTTTGATCACGCAAGGGCCGTCTTTAACAGGGCCGCTACGAACTCCAAGTTCGAATCTATTGCTTCGGTGACTTGTGGCACAGTAGGTGCGTAAGGCAAAAGGGTCGGGAGTCGAAACGCGGGAGTCTTTCTCGGGCGGTTTCTTTACTCAGCTGACATTCTTAAACAGCCTTTCTTGCAGCAATGGCGCTGCAGTCTTGGGTGCAGGTATCAGTATATCGCTGTCGATGTGGTGTTCTGTTTTTTCGCGTGCTATCTGCTCGCACATGCAGCAGTTTCTCCTCGCAATGTTGCGTGGGCAGGGCTGTCCTCAAATTTCATGGAGTTCAAAATGTCCGTCAAGAGCTTATCGAATCCTTTCGATCCCAATACCGATCTAACACACACTTCCTCTTCTTGCTGCGGTGGTTCATGCAGCCACACTTCAGAAGAAACAGCCGCTATCAACGCTGCGATCGCTGCCGCGAAAAATTCGTCTGCTCCGCACGCCACGCCAATGGCTTCGGATTCGCTGACAGAGTCCGAGGATATTCCCGACACGCCCGAAGCGATGATGGACCGCGCCGTTGAATCGGCAGTCGTTCGCGCCATCTTCGGTGGCAACGACGTTGCTCGACGCAAATTCATGAAAGTCGCCGGTGCTGGTGCAGCGTTGACGGCAATCAAAGAACTGTTTCCGCTGGACGACGCCAAGGCGATGGCTCAGGAAGCAATGAAAGGAAAGATTGAGAAACCCGATCTAACCGTTGGTTTCATTCCGATCACCTGTGCGACGCCAATCATCATGGCGGAGCCGATGGGTTTCTACAAGAAACACGGGCTCAATGCGAAAGTAAGAAAAGCCGCCGGTTGGGCGATGGTGCGTGACTGGGCGATCACCAAAGAGGTCGACGCGGCTCACATGCTTTCTCCGATGCCGCTGTCGATTACCCTTGGTGCGGGTTCTCCTAAAGTTCCCTTCCTGATGCCGGCCGTCGAAAACATTAACGGCCAGGCGATCACCGTGGCCAACAAGCACAAAGGCGTCAAAGAACCTAAGGACTTCAAAGGGTTCCGATTCTGCGTGCCGTTTGAATATTCCATGCACAACTATTTGCTGCGTTACTGGCTGGCTGAAGGCGGCGTTCATCCTGACAAAGACGTTCAGATCCGCGTCGTTCCGCCACCAGAGATGGTTGCGAACCTGAAAGCCGGAAACGTCGATGCTTATCTTGCTCCCGATCCGTTTAATCAACGGGCTGTGTACGAGAACGCGGGTTACATTTTCAAGCTGTCTAAAGAGATTTGGGAAGGCCACCCCTGTTGTGCTTTCGCGGCGTCGAAGGAATTCGCGACGACCTATCCAAACACCTTCATGGCGTTGTTTAAGTCCATCGTGGAAGCAACTCACTACGCTTCGGATAAATCAAACCGCAAAGAAATCGCCAAAGCGATCGCTCCTAAGAACTACTTGAACCAACCACAAATCGTGTTGGAGCAGGTGTTGACCGGGAAGTACGTTGACGGTTTGGGCGGCATTCAGAACGATCCTGAGCGTATCGACTTCGATCCGTTCCCATGGCACTCAATGGCCGTTTGGATTCTGACGCAGATGAAGCGCTGGAAGCATGTTGAAACGGAGTTCGACTACAAGCAAATCGCCGAAGAGGTTTACATGGCCAAAGAGTGTGCGGCGTTGACCGAAGAGTTCGGATACGCCGATCACCCTGTCACGTATGAAAAACACATGATCATGGGCAAGGAATTTGACGCTGATAAAGCAGACGAATACCTCAAGAGCTTCAAGATCAGCAATTTGTAGTTCCAGAGAATTTGATGGTCCGGCTTTTTAAGGCCGGGCCGTTTTCTTTTGTTTAACGATAAGCCGGCAGGCGACCGTGTCTGGTGGGGCAAAACGCTGTCGCCTGCCGGCCAGTTGTTAAACGGACCAAAGCCACGCCGCTCCACCCATTGAAACCCAATCCAATAAGACAAAACCATGAACAATGCCGAATTCTGGAAACCAAAAATCATCACCGCTTTGCTGGCCATCACCATCATCGGAGGCT
>CALDEW010000113.1 GCA_937942355.1 uncultured Pirellulaceae bacterium
CTTGAGTAAGGCAGTCCCAATTGTGCCGACACAAACCTAACCTAAATACCGTCCCTCTCACCTAAAACAGAGAATCAAATGAAACATCTACTCGCAATAATTCTGGTCACCGTTTTCGCCACAGCCTCGTTTGCCGATGATGCTCCGAAAAAAGGTAAAAAAGCTAAGTCGCCCAAGCCAGTTTTGAAGTTAAAAAAATTACTTGAACCTGTAACCCTTACCGAGGAACAGGAAACCAGCTTTGCCGAAGCAGTTGAAACTTTCTCGGCCAAACTCACAGAGCTCGAAGAGAAAGGGTTGACCAAGGATAAATTGAAGGCTCACGAGGAAAAACGGAAAGAGGGACGCAAATCAAAGCTAAAGGGAAAAGAACTGAAAACTCACATGGAAAAAGGACTGTCCGAAGACGAGCTGGCGATGTTCAAGGAGCTTGACCAAGCAACCAAAACAGCAGAGCAAACCGTTGCCAAGATGCTGACCGACGAACAACTTAGCTCTCTTCCAGAAAAGGTTCAAAAACGAATGAACATGTTGAAGAAGGGCGGCAAAGGAAAAGGTAAGAAGAAAAAGAAGCAAAAGAAGAAAAAGGACGCGGAAGAAGAAACTACCTCCGAGTAGTCATGGACGGCCCTAATTTCCCATTAAGAATTGAAGGTTCAGCATTGTCGTGCTGAACCTTTCTTCATATCACGGCCACTATCAAAACGGGTAATCAAACTGCGTCTTTGGCTAACAGGCGTTTGGCCAATGCTGAAAGATGCTCAACCGCGCTTTGGCAATCCTGTTCAAGATCGCCAACGGTTGCCTCGACCGAGACGCCTCCGGTGTAGCCGATGTCGATCAACTGCTGAAAGAAAGCATCAAGACCGGGAACCTCGACGCCCGATTTTGGGAAGCAACGGCCATCAGGGTTTGCCAGTTGAACCGCACAAATCAAATCACGCGCCTCAAGCATCACTTCCATTGACTCGTTTTCGATGGCGAAATGATAGAAGTCCGCCGCCAATCCAATTTCGGGGCGATCGACGGTGCGGACAATTGCTAACGCTTGGGCAAAGGTATTGACGAAATTTGTTTCTGTGTGATTCACGTGTTCCAGCGCGATTTTGATGTTCCATTGATGCTCCCGAATCACATCGGCACATAGCTGAAGAAACGTAACCATCTGCTCGGTTGCTTCTTCCCGAGCAAAGCCGTCCGGAAAACTGCGTGAACCAGGACTGCCAAACACAACCGCCGCCGCCCCTAAACGCACGGCGCGAGCCAGCGCTGATTCGAGAAATTGCCTTAATTTCGTTTCGTCGACTTCTGGGCCGGTGACCTTCAAATCCGGCGGCAAAAACCAATTCACCGATTGAACGCGAATATTGTTTTGCTTCAATCGATTCACGGCCGCATCAAAATCAACCTCCGACATCGCCGCGATCTTTGCCAAACCTGGTTCAATGAACGCCATGCCACAAGCCACAATCTTTTCCGCGTTCACCAGCGGCTCAGACGTCGAAAAATCTGACACGCCAAAATGGAACTTAGGACCGGCTTGCGTTTTGCTGCTTTCACTCATCGATGTTCTTTTCCTTGCTGTAATGCTGCCAAGCTTCTTCGATTTTTGCGTCAGCCGCGCTGCCCAGATGAAAGATAAAACGGTGCCTTAACCTTAAGCTCTCGCCTTTCTTGAGCCTTGTCGTGGCGTCCTCAAATTTACCACTAAAGGCTCTCGAGCCGAACGGGTTGGCCGCGAAAAGGCCGTACTGCCTCACGTGCCATCGGGTCGGAAACCGGAAACTGCTGGGGTGGTTAAGGATTGCGATGCCCAAGTGTTCGCCTTCAACGGGACCGTGATAGTCACACCATCGCGCGGGTTTGCTCCAAGCATCGCCGTCGACATCTCCCTCACTATTGATGACGCTTCCACCAAGTTTACTGTCAATCGCCATCGAAGACGGCACGCGAATCGCCAAACCGGCGTCCTTGCGGTCTTGGAATACAACATCACCAGCGCTGGCGATGAACTTCTGATCAAAGTCTATTGTGCGCGTTTTGGCTGATGCGCGAAACGCGAGCCTGCGTTGCTCTCGAAGAAACCTCTTACCATCACGATCCAAGTAGTCACAAACTTGAACGACCAACGCGCGATCATCGTTGGCATCGAGTACTTTAAATTCACGATGTTTGATCGTAGCCAATTCCGCCAGTTTATCAGCACGATTTTCAGCCTGGGCATAAGTCAATTCCTCGTGCCAAGTATCACCGCCGATCGGCTTTTGATCTTCATCGTCCCCAATGTCGATTCTGCCAATGCTCTCGTGCCCAAAGAGTATCCCGCGATGATGGGGATGATCGTGCTGATTCTCTTTCTCCAATTTCGATTCTTCCATCGGAAACGCGCGAGTCATCGCCCTCCCAGTTGGTCCTATGATCGGCCAAAGGTAAGGCTTGTTGGTGGTGTGCAAATCGTATTTGGCGAACAACTGGCCATCGAAATTGATCGTGAGTCCTTTGGCATCCTCCAAAAGAGTAAACCTCGTTTTAGATTCACTGCCACCAGCAACTTCTTGCGATTGGGATTCTCCCTGAACCAGCAAAATCACGGTCAGCATCACAGGAAAAAATCTAGGTTTCATTGGTACTTCTTTTGAAGAAAACTGTTCATTTTAGGTAGGGCAAGCGTACCCCATCCTACGCCACAATGCTTGAACAGAAAGTAGGCCGTATCAAGCCGATAGGCGCAGCTACGGCTCGGCCATTAGGTAAGTCTGTAAATCTCCTAACGTCTATCCCTCCGCGATGCCGGAACAGCGCCTATCGGCTCGGTCCGGCCTACATGTAGAGAGACAAAAGGCCCGTTGGAAGTATGGGCAAAATCGGCAATCACTGGGGGCGAATGTGGGAACTGCCAAGTCCTCGCCGCTCAAAAGTCGACCTAATACAGATAGCGCTCGGTTCTTTTCATAGGCTTTTCCTCTGCGCAAAACTTCACCTGGTGCTAACTCCACGATGCGATTCCTTAATCCCATAAAACTGCTGCTGGGGATTAGCATTCTGTCCGTTTCGATCGGAGTCTCCGGCTGTGCTAGCAAAGGCCCGTTGCCGACCTACACCGGCGCTGAACTCGCCCCGTTATCCAGCAGCGGTGAAACCAGCGCCCCCGATTGCTGGTGGACCGCTTTCGGCGACGCAGGATTGGACCGCGCCGTCCAACTGGCCGTCGGCGAAAATTTCGACCTCTCGGCGGCGCTTGAAAGTCTACGCGCTGCCCGCGCTTTGACGCAGCGCGAGGCATCGGATCTTTTTGGTGATCTCAATGGTGTCATCAACAGTCCAAACTCATTCGGCCCGGGGCCCAGCAACACGCGTCTCACTTGGGGATTAAACGCATCCTATCAAGTCGACCTCTGGGGACAGATTCGATCGCGTGTCGAAGCAGAACGTTTTCGTTCGGTGGCAACGCACTGGGACTACCACACCGTCGCGTTATCTCTTTCGGCCGAGATCGCTGAAACCTGGTTCACGCTGATCGCGGCCCACGCGCAGCTGGAACTGCTGGAAGAACAGGTCAAAACGAATCGCAAAGGGCTCAAAGCGGTCGAGCTACGTTTCGCTGTCGCCGGCGAAGGCGGCAGTCCCAACGTGTTGCGCCAACGCCAATTAGTGCAATCGACTTTGGAACAGATCATCGTCGTAAATTCAAACATTGAAGTCCTCGAACATCGCTTAGCCGTGCTCACCGGCCAGCCGCCACAAACCGCGACCTATTCGACCGGCAGCACGTTTCCCGAACTGCCGCCCATTCCATACACCGGCCTACCGTCGGAGTTGATCAGTCGCCGGCCCGATGTTCAAGCGAACCTCATGGCGCTGGCCGCCGCTGATCAGGACTTAGCCGCTGCCGTCACCGACCAATATCCAAGACTCGACCTCAGTGCGTCTCTGGTCAATTCAGCCGATCGTCCCGAGTCGATTTTCCGCGACTGGTTCTTTTCCATCGGCGGCCAATTGGTGGCACCGATCCTAGACGGGCGCCAACGTCGGTCGGAAGTCGAACGCAGAAAAGCCTTGGTCTGCCAGCGCTTCAGTGAATACCGGCAGTCAATTCTAATCGCCCTTCAAGAAGTCGAAGATGGTTTGGCCCTCGAACGCTACCAAGTCCAGCGCATCGAGAAGATCACAACGCAAGTGGAATTAGCCAAAAAAGCCTCTGACCAGTTGCTGCAATTCTTCATCACCGGTGAAGCGAGCTACTTGGATGTGCTCAGCGCCAATCAGTCGCAGCAATCTCTTCAACGATCGCTGCTAACGGCAAGATTGGATCTCATTCGGATTCGTGTCGGACTATACTTAGCGTTGGCTGGCGATTTTGACACGCGCGAAGTCGCCGCTTGCCGGACATCTGAGGTCTCAGAAATTCCCTACGAAGTGTTGACCCCAGAGCAAGATGCGGGGCTAATTAAGAATGAATTCCCCTCAGACGAAGTCTCGGCTGATACGGTTTCGGACGCGTCAAAAGACATCTTAGAACCACCTGCTCCGTCGGAGTCACGGATCTCAATAGAGCAGCTCGAAAAAGAAATCGACTAATGAGTCAACCGATTCAAACCAGCCAACCAAGAACGAAACGGCGCTGGCTTGTCATCCTGATCAACCTCCTCCTCGTCCTGGCCATCATCGCCGGTTCGGTCGCCGCTGTGTGGGCAATCTATCGCACCGAACCGACCGCCCAACAAACCAAGGCTCGCCGCAAATCTGCCGCTCTGGTGGAAACAACCGAGCTTCAGCGCGGCACTTATTCGCCGCAATTAGAGGTCTTGGGAACCGTCCGACCCGTCCAAGACATTGTTCTCAGTCCGCGAGTGCGCGGCCAAGTGATCGCGGTGTCGCCATCGTTTGTGCCCGGCGGAATGGTCCGCAAAGGCGACATGCTTTTGAACATCGATCCGGCCGACTTCGAAAATACCGTCTCGGTCCGCCAAAGCGAACTCGAACAGGTCGAAGCCGATTGGGAGATGGAAGTCGGAAGAAAAAATCTGGCCAAACAAGAACTCGAGTTGCTCGGCGATTCGATCGGCGGCATCAATCGGTCGCTTGTTTTAAGAGAACCTCAATCCGCTTCGCTCAAATCAAGATTAAACGCCGCCAAGGCAGCACTTGAACGCGCCAAAATTGATCTCGGTCGCACCAAACTAATCGCCCCCTTTGACGCCCAAGTCTTGCGGCGGTCGGTCAACGTGGGATCGCAAGTCAGTGAAGGCAACGATTTAGGGCAGCTGGTCGGAATTGACCAGTATTGGGTCATCGCGACGATCCCACTGCGGAATCTGCGCTGGATCAAGTTCCCAACCAAAAATCAACCCGGCTCAATGGTCACGCTGCGAAACCCAGATGCGTGGGGACCAGATGCGCAAAGACAGGGACGTGTCGAACGTATGATTGGAGCGCTGGATCAACAAACACGGTTGGCTCGAATCGTCGTTACGGTCGACGATCCGCTTGGACAGAAATCGGACGCACCACCATTGATTCTTGACGCGCTGATCGAAGCCAACATCGAAGGCGTCGCTATCGAAAACACCGTTCGATTAGATCGAGACCTTGTGCATGACGGCGACACGGTGTGGATCATGAAAGATAATCAACTTGAAATCCGCGATACGAAAATTGTTTTTCGCGACTCGAAATATGCCTATGTCAGCGCCGGACTAGAATCGGGCGACCAAGTCGTAATAACGACACTTGCCACCGTTGCCGACGGAGTGCAACTGCGACGCGTTGACGAAGAAGTTGCTGATCCCGCGACAAATGAAATAGGTTCCGCTCAACCGAAAGCCCCTAAGACTGCCGTAGATGCTGTTGAAATCAAGGGCAAGCCTGTCGCGGAGGCCGCGCCTTGAGCCAACCACAAAAATCAACTTCGTCGGCCAAAGGCACCTTCGGACCCATCGCATGGATGGCGCGTAATTCGATCGCCGCTAACCTACTGATGATATTGCTGCTTGGCGGAGGAATCTGGGGCGCTTTCGCCGTTCAAAAAGAAGTCTTCCCGGAAACGGAACTGGATGTTGTCGAAATCTCCGTCGGATATCCCGGCGCATCACCGGAGGAGGTCGAACAAGGAATCTTAAGACCCATCGAAAGTATCGTGCGTAGTGTCGACGGGATTCGCGAGATCGACAGCGAGGCGCGTGAGGGGCGCGCTTGGGTGTCTATGCAATTGGTCGCCGGTGAAGATCGTATGCAGGTCTTTCAAAACGTTGACCAAGCCGTCAGTCGCATCCAAACTTTCCCCCAGCAAGCGGAACAGCCAGAAGTCAGATTAAAATCCCGCCAGCGCGAAGTGATGCAAATTTCGATCTATGGCGATATCGAGATCTGGGCGCTGCGAAAACTTGCCGAACAGCTCCGTGACACGCTATTGTCCAAACAGGAGATCTCTCAGGTCGAATTGCGGCGAGTTCCTCAATACGTCATGCACATCGAAATCCCTCGCCAACAGCTCCGCGAATACGGGCTTAGACTGGTCGATGTGGCCGACATTATCCGCACCTCGACCCGCGACGTGGCCGCCGGCGCCGTCCAAACCAGCGCGGGAGAAATTTTGCTACGCGTCAAAGCACGCAAACAGTGGGCGGAAGAATTTTCCCAAATTGAAATCGTCAATGGACGCGCTGGCCCGGCGGTGACCTTGGGCGACATTGCCACCGTGCGCGATGGTTTTGAGGAGGTCGGTTTTCATTCGCAGTTCAGCCAGACGCCGTCGGTCGACATCGACATTTTTCGGGTCGGCACGCAATCGCCGATGGATGTTGCCAGAGTCGTCCATCAGACGATGGAGGATTTCGAAAGCGTCATGCCGCCGGCCGTCCATTGGAGAATTGATCGCAACAACGCCGAAGAGTTTCGCCGGCGATTGTATTTGGTGATGGAAAACGCCGGCATGGCCATGGTGATCGTGCTGGTGATCCTGGCCCTGTTTCTTGAAATTCGGCTCGCCTTTTGGGTGATGATGGGGATGGTGGTTTCCTTCATCGCGGGAATTTTATTCTTGCCGATGGTCGGCGTCAGCATCAACATGATATCTCTGTTCGGATTCCTAGTGGTCTTAGGAATCGTCGTCGATGATGCGGTGGTCGTGGGCGAAAATGTCTATGAGCAAAGACAGTCGACGGACGATCTTGAATCGGCTGCCGTCGCTGGCACGCGCGAGGTCGCGTCTCCGGTCGTGTTCAGCATTCTGACCAACATCGTCGCGTTTGTTCCGTTGATGTTTATCCCCGGAGAAACTGGAAAGTTCTGGGGGCCGTTGCCGATCGTTGTCATTATCGTGCTGACGTTGTCGCTGATCGAATCGCTGTTCATTTTGCCGGCTCACCTGGCTCATTCGCGTCCCGTCATTCGCAAACGGGGATTGTTGTCGTGGCCACAACGGGCTCAACAGGCGTTCAGCCGATTCTTCAATCGCATGGTGGTGCTGCTTTACCGTCCGGTGTTGATGTTTTGTTTGCGGTTTCGATATGTAACGAGTGCGCTGGCATTGGGACTGTTTTTGATCGTCGGTGGTTACGCAACCAGTGCTCACATGGGCATGATTCTGATGCCCGAAGTTTCCGCCGACGAGATCGAAGCCGGCGTCAGAATGCCGACCGGCACGACGCAAGATCAATCGGCGGAAATCGCCAGAGTCGTCACCGAAGCCAGCTTGCGCATGTTCGAGGAACACAATCTTTACGAAGTCGCCGAAGGCATTAAAACCAACGTGCGAGGCCAAGAATTCATCGACGTTGAAATCGTGATGAAGCCGCCTGATGAGCGTGACATGACGGCCAACGAAGTCATCGAACTTTGGCGTGATTCGATTGGTGATTTGCCGGGCGTCAGCCAAGTCACATTCGAAGCCGAACGCGGTCCCGGCGGTCACCGGCGGGATATCAGCATCGCGCTCAGCCACAGCGATATCGGCGTCCTCGAAAAAGCAACCGAAGCATTTGTCGCGCAAGCCAATCAATACGACAACGTGCGTGATGTCAGTGATAACTACAACAAAGGCAAAGCGCAATACGATTTCACGCTGCGTCCCCAAGGCCGTGCCCTTGGGCTGACCGATGAGGAACTTGGCGAACAATTGCGGGGCGCTTTTTTCGGCTCGCTGGCGCTGCGTTTGTTGCGGGGCACCAACGAAGTGGAAGTGCGGGTCAAATTGCCCGAGGAACAACGGGAAGCCATTCACAACTTGGAGGATCTGGTCATTCGTACGCCCAGCGGTGCCGAGGTACCGTTGCTGGATGTCGCAGATTTGAACAAGGGCAAAGCGTTCTCTCGCATCAACCGCCGCGCCGGTCGCCGCGCGATTCGTATTTCGATGGATATCGAACCCAAACGCGCCATCTCACAGGTCATCACCGCCGTGCGGAACGAGGCCTTGCCCGAACTTCGGCGCGACTTTCCAGGTCTTACCTGGTCCTTTGAAGGTAAAGACGCCGAACTCCGTCGCGCGACGACGACGTTGTGGGGATACTTTGGATTGGCCCTAGCCGTGATTTACTCACTGCTCGCAATTGCGTTTGGCGATTACATCCAACCGATCATTGTGCTGGTCGCGATCCCCTTTGGCATCGTCGGTGCCGTGCTGGGACATATGTGGCTTGGCTACGATATTTCGCTTGTCAGCCTGATGGGCGTCATCGCGCTCTCGGGGGTCGTGATTAATGATTCGCTGATCATGATCGACTACGCCAACCGTCGCCGCAAAGAAAACGCCAGCCCGTTGACAGCGATATCACAAGCCGGCGTCCGACGATTCCGTCCGATTCTTTTGACGACCCTGACCACGTTCGGCGGATTGATGCCGTTGATTTTTGAAGAATCATTGCAGGCACAATACATCATCCCGATGGCGATCTCGCTGGGCTTTGGAATCCTGTTCTCGACCGCCATCATCTTGGTGTTGGTTCCTTGCCTCTATCTGATCCTCGAGGACGTTCTCGCGCTGCTGTTTACACCGGCGCCTACCAATTCGTAGTTGCGCGGCGAGGCATGTTCGATTTGTTAATCACGAAGTGATGGCATGTATTAGCCCCGGACGCAAGTCCGGGGGACGATTAACCATTCGCTCGGTTAGTCCTGAAAGGACGACAGGAATGCATGCCGTGCCTTCGGCACTTACGGTGATCTTCTCGGGGCCAAACCATGGACTTGCGTCCGCCGCTGATAAATATCGTGCTTTCAGCACTGAAAACCCGCAATGTTCAGACGGTGGCATCTGAAGACGAATCCGGAACTCCCGAGTAGCTTGATTCACGGTACCGATAGCCGACGCCTCGAACCGTCTGAATCACATCGGCATGGACGCCCAGCTTCTTTCGCAGAGAACGAATATGAACGTCGATCGTACGTTCCAGCGCTAACGTGTCAGCACCCAAGGCCGAATTAATCAGCTCACGTCGATCAAAAGCTCGGCCCGGATTGCGAATCAATGTATCCAACAGACGAAACTCGCTGGGTGTCAGTTCAAGCAATTTCTGGTCAACGGTTACCCGATGCCGAC
>CALDEW010000114.1 GCA_937942355.1 uncultured Pirellulaceae bacterium
TCGGCCAGCTCGATCCGGCCTACTTCAGCTTCCAGCGCCCGCATAAAGTAGGCCGTACCAAGCCGCAGGCGCAGTTACGGCAAGCCACCGGGCAAAAGTCTCCTGATCGAAAAACGGAAACCTGACTGCCAGCGGGGTATAGGTGCCTAAAACCAGAAGATAGATGAACGCTTGGTCCAATCTGCGGAAACGTTCGTGCCAAAGTCCCTGCATAAAAACGTGGGACAACGTCGATACCAAGTACAATCCCATCAACGACAGGCAATAAACGACGCAGGCCACGCCGATCACCATTGATTGGGGGGCCATCTGCCCCAGTCGCCCCACGACCCAAACGGTCGCTGCGATAGACAGCAATAGTCCGCAGCCGTGGGTGGCGGCGTTGAGCCATTCTTCTTTTTGGGGGCGTTGCAAAGCGACTCCCACGAATTTTCTAACGATATAGCAGGAAAATACCGACGTTTAAGCGATTATGTCAGATGTTTACGCCGACTGTGCCTTGGTCGAGGATTTTCTATTGTGTTTTTTCGGCCAATTGGCATAATACGTGGCCCAAACAAGTAACTTAAAATCACCCGTTGTCAGAAGAGTTTTAGCAAAGTGCCTCCATTCAGAAAAAGACCGTCTCGGCGAAAAGCCAAGGTCAAAACAAAAACAGTCCGTAAAGATCCTTTGTTCGTCGATGGCCAACGGCCAAGTCCGATGTACTTCGATTACAAAGACGTTGAATTGTTGAAGAAATTGGTCAACCGCCACAGCCGCATCGTCGGCCGTCGCAAGACAGGTTGTACTGCTGTTTCTCAGCATGCGGTTTCAGATTCGATCAAACGGGCGCGCTTCATGGCGTTGCTGCCCTACGTTGGTGACTGATCTTAGAGCGCTGATCGCACAACCGATCACCACCGTTGAAACTCGAAATGCAGAGACCTTGGTCTCTGCATTTTTTATTGGTCCGCTTTATGGTCTGTTTAACGACGAGCCGGAAGGCGACCGCGTTTGCGCTGCCTTACACCGGCGCCTGCCGGCTGGTCGTTAAACTGTTTAGGAACGAACTTCAATCGACATGTCTCAAACTTTCACCCACCGACGTCGCATCGAGTTTCGAGAAACCGATATGGCGGGCATCGTTCACTTCTCCAACTTCTTCGCTTATATGGAGCAAGCCGAACATGCTTTCTTGCGTAGCGTGGGGATGGGCGTGATTTGTGAAGTCGAGGATCAGAAAATCAGCTGGCCGCGCGTCAACGCGCAGTGCGATTATAAAGTCGCGATCAAGTTCGAAGAAATGATCGACATCGAAGTCTCCGTTGCCAAGATCGGCACCAAGAGCGTGACTTACGCGTTCGATTTCTTGCGGGATGGAACCCAAGTTGCAAAGGGTTCGATGACGGCTGTTTGCTGCTTGTTCGAACACGGGCAGAAACCGGAATCGATTCCAACGCCCGGGCCTTTCATCGACGCGATCAAACCATTCCTTGTCGCGCCCTCAGAAGACGAAGCCTAATGTCGGTTTACTTGCAACAGTTGACCGTCACGCTGGCAACAGGCGTTGGGAAACTGCCAGAATCTCAACGGCAACTTCACACTAAGTACTTCTTGGATGCTCAACGCGCCGATGGTGGTTTTGCGGGGCGCATGGGCGGCAGCGATTTGTACTACACGTCCTTCGGCCTCCGAGCACTTTCGATTCTGGGAGAACTTTACGGGCCGGTGGCGGAATCGGCGGCCACGTTTCTACGGCAAGAGATGAAGGCACATCAAACGATCGTCGATTTTTTTTCGTTGTTTTACGCCGCGAATCTGTTGAAGGTCTCTGCCGGCATTGACGTTTTCAGCGCGTCCGAGGTCGACTGGCAATCTAATGTCGCCGACTTTTTGGAAACCTTACGGCGCGAAGATGGTGGATACTCAAAGGCGCCTGAGGGGCACGCGGGCAGCACTTATCACACGTTTTTGGTGGTGTTGGTGATGCAGTTGCTGGAAAGACCGCTGCCGCATGCAATTGAAGTGGTGCGGTTTTTGAAATCGCAACAGGATCCTGAAGGTGGCTGGCGCGAGATCCGAGTCAGCAAACGGGCCGGGACTAATCCAACGGCCGCTGCGGTGGCGACGCTGAACATTTTAAATGCTCAAACAGACGCTGCGGCCATCGACCACGATTTGAAGGAGCTGACGTTAGACTATCTTTGCGAGATGCAGACAGATGAAGGTGGCATTCGGGCTAACACGCGTATTCCGATCGCTGATCTGCTCAGTTCTTTCACCGGTGGTTTGACGCTGTTGGATCTCGATTCATTTTCGGAACTTGATGTCGAGTTGTTTGCTAAATACGTTGATTCATTACAATTGGAGTCGGGCGGATTCCAAGCGGCCGCTTGGGATGACGCCCATGATGTCGAGTATTCGTTTTATGGGTTGGGATGTTTGGCGTTGCTGAACCTGTAAGTTGGGTGTCCTGCGTAGCCACCGTCGCCAGACGGTGGATTGAATGGGATCTTGCATTTTTGGTCCTGTTTTGACGGTCCACGTTGACGGTCCACGTTGACGGTCCACGCTCTGGCGAGCGTAGCTACTTGGAGCTGTTTAACGACGATCCGGAAGGCGACCTCGTGGCTTGGACGCCAGAAAGCGTACGGTGGGAACCGGCTCTAATTCAATCATTTTTATTCCACA
>CALDEW010000115.1 GCA_937942355.1 uncultured Pirellulaceae bacterium
GTTCGTACCAAGACATCACTGTCGGTTTCACTTACAACAGCCAGGGTGAAGATCTCTGATTCCTCGGGAAGTAGGTGTACGACCGTAGGAACGCCTCCATCTGAGAATCTATTTACGGTTTCAAGCCGGTCGTTACTGACCTGCTGCCCATTTGAATCAAAAAGCTGCCAAATAAAAGTTCCCTCGTTGCCGTTGGGGGTGCCAAGCGATATTACCAAGGGCACGCCTTGTTCGGCTTCAATTGATAACCCAAAAAAATTCCGATCCCTCAATTGAACGAGGGTCTCTTGGCCGTTCGACCAAGGAATTAAGTTACCATTGTCGATACTGAGAAAGGTTGCCGTGAAAAAAGCGTTAGATAGTATCCTTCCATTTTCTTCAAAAAAAATGGCTGTATATCGCTCTCCTGCCACGACATCTAGAATTAATTCAGTTTGACTTCGCGCAGTGTTGAATGCGACTCGCTGACCTGTTTGATCGTAAATTGCAATAACTGGATCTGCACTGAGGAAAAAGTTGACGGAGCCTGCCGAAATAGCCAATTTCCCATCGGTTGGTGCTTCGATCGAAAACACGCCTACCGCCCCCTCTTCCAACTCAAAGAAGTCAGTTCCCGAGTCGCTGATTACTGAATCTCGGCCTTCAACCAAAATAGGTTCTTCGTCGAAGGATAATGCCCGAATTCGGTACGGCGACGATGCACCGGAGTCGATCGTCAATACGATTGTATAGCTGCCTGCCTCTTGAGCCTCAAACTCAAGCGGGACACGTCCAAACATGTCTGTATCTAATCTCGTTGTTTCGACAATCTCACCATCGGGCGATAGCACCACTACATCACGTGGAGCGGCACCACTGCCCCCCAATCGGCTCAGACTAAATACCCCACCAGTGCTCGACGTGGCAATGTCCAACGTTAGCAGAACAATAGATTGGCTATCGAATTCGCCAAAAGGAGTAAGGTATTCTCGGCCGTTTTCCAATACAAAATCTTGCCCTGTAATTAACTCGGTGGCTCCTGAAAACGACTGTACTCTGGCATTGCCTAAAATCGACGATCCATCGGTCGACCGATACAAAACCGAATATGTCTCCGAGGCGGTGCTTGTGAACGTCGCTATGTTCAATTCGTCTCTGGTCCCTTCGGTCACCAAGTTTCCGTTGGAGTCAAAAACTTCAATTTGGGTTTCAGCATCAAAATTCGTGGTGACTCGAAAAGCGTTTGCCAAGATGCCTATCGTCGTCTCCTGCTCGGTATCGAATTGGAAGATTGAGAACGTCGGGCCGCTGCCTAACGGGTGTGAGTCTAAGTCGAGTTGTTCACCGAAATCAACGGACTGAAGAGCATCCGGAATGATGAAAGTCGAATTTGCAAATGCGGCTACGCGCACTCGAAAAGACAGGGTTGAATCGTTGTCGACATCCTGAACAACTGCCGTGTATTGCCCCGGGATCGTCGCGTCAAAGGCCGCGTAAGTAAAACCCACAAATGGTGCAGCGCTGCTTGAGTGCACTAACAAACCGTTGGGATCGAAAATTTCCAGCTGCGGTTCACCCAATAATAAATCTTGACCAACAGCAACGCGCACAGGTCCTGATCGCTCTACCTGAAACTCAAATGTTTCGCTTCCACCAACCGGGATAATGCTTTGAATTTCCTGCCCGTTGGCGATCGCGGCCAGCATTCGGCGATCTTCGAATTGTTGATAGCCGATTTGGTTTTGAGAATTGGTTTTTCGCTTCATGCTATGAGGACCACGTCGGGACAAATGGGTAATGAGAGTGATGGTTGGAATCTTCGAATGATCAACAATCGCGCAGAACTACAGGTCGATCAAACCCCAGAGTATTTTAACGCCACGTTTTAAGCCGCACAAACCAGATGCTCTGGTAAGAATTCCGATGTCAGGCAGAAGACGAGGGTGAATCCACTTAAACGGCCACACTGGCCTGCTGTGTCGCAGCTGAACACTATAGTCCAAAATTCACAAGTTTTAACTCAATTGGTTCCATCAATTACAAACGCAATGTAACCTAGACGACTTGGGGGAGAAAGTATCTGGAGCTTCAAAACGTAACAGCATCAGTCGTCAAGCAACTCGATTCCTTCCCCCGGGGTTCAAGAGACACAATGGCATAAAGGCATGCTTAAATTTATTTCGCAACAAAGGTAAAAATAGATGGCTCATGTTTTGAAAAGGTCATTGATGTGCGCGGTTTTGTTGGTGGTGTTTGCTATTACTCAAACTGGCATTACGATCGCTCAGGATGTCACCTCAAGCAGTGACATTCCAGCTGCTGGAGTTCAATCTGCTGCTGCGTACTACGAAGCGGCAACGGGTAACATTTACCTGTCTGTCGGCAGCGGATTGATATCCGTTGGCGTGCAAGATTCTGGTGGCGGATTGACGTTTTCCAACACCAACAACGGCACAACCCTTGGCGCCCCACTAGCCCCGACCGCTGAAGAAGTGGTTTACCTTGAATTCACCGGTGGAACACTTGTTGAAGGTGTTTTCAATATCGGTCCGCTGTTGGCACCAGACGCGAATATCATAACTGCATCAGATTTCGCTGCGGCATTTCCGACGGTGACGTTTCTCTTTCAGATTCAAGGCAGCCAACCCGTTCTCGCTCAACCGATCAACGTTATTGCTAATCCCGGTGTGCTTCTGGGAGATGTCAACTTAGACGGAGTCGTTAACTTCCTTGACATCTCAGCATTCATTGCGGTTTTGGCAAGCGAATCCAATCAAGCGGAAGCGGATTGTGATGAGAATGGAATCGTTAATTTTTTAGATATCGCACCGTTCATTGCGATCTTGAGCGGTGCGTAAGAACGTGCCCATGTTGGATTTACCACCTACTCTGCCCTGCCCCGCCGATGAAGTAAATTCCGTAGGGCCGGTTCCTACCGGCCTCTTTGCATCTCTAACTTTTGATTTACCCTTTAATGCATCGTTTAATGCAGCCGCAGGACTCGTGGCCTCATCCACTACCCTAAAACTAAGACGTAACGCTGCACTAGACGTAGTCGCGGACTCGACGAGCGATTGCTAAGGCTAATGCTTCGCGGACGCTTTCGATTGTGATGCGGTCGAAGACTTGCTGGAAGAATCCGGTGACGACCACGCGGACGGCTTCCTTGCGCGTGTAACCACGGCACTGAGCGTAGAAGATCAGCTCTTCATCGACGCGGCCACTGGTGGAACCGTGCGTGCAGCGCACGTCATCGGCCTCAATTTCTAAACCAGGAATCGAATCCGCTCGGGCTTTCTCGGACAGCAACAGATTGTCGTTGCGCTGATAACCGTCGGTTTGCTGAGCTTCCTGATCGACCTTGATCATGCCACGCCAAACGGTGCGCGAGACGTCCTGCAAAGCTGATTTGTAAAGGAAGTCGCTGACGCAATCCGCTTTTTCGTGATGCTGCAGCGTGTGGTAGCTCAGGTGCTGCTTGTTCTCTGTGAAGATCGCACCGTTGACCTGAACGTTGGCTCCTTTGCCGCGTAGCGCGACGTGCTGGTTGACTTTTGCCAACCGCGAACCCAACGCTCCAACGGTCCACTGGAGATTACTGTCTTGGCCGACGATGGCTTTTTGGTGTGCGAAGTGCCAAACTTTTTGGCCCCAGTCTTGAAGGTTGACGTACCGGAGATTTGCGCGGTTGCCGACGAATAGTTCGATCGCACCACAGTGCAGCGCGTTGGTTTGAGCAGCGCTGTTGGATTCGGCCAACACGGTCGCTTCGGCCCCTTCTTCGAGCACGATCAGCGTGTGACGCATGTCGCTGCCACCATCGGTGACCTGGCTGCTGATGTGGACGGGTTTGTCCAATGTGACGTTTCGTGGCACGTAAAGGAAAACGCTGTTGGTCCACATCGCCGCGTGAAGTGCCGCAAAGCGATCGAAGTGAGGATCGACGGCTTTGAACAGATACTTCTTGATCAGGTCGCCGTGTTCAGCAATCAAATCATTGATCGTTCCAACGATCACGCCTTTGTCCTTGTACTCATCGGCCAGTTCGACCGCTGAGTGAGGGTG
>CALDEW010000116.1 GCA_937942355.1 uncultured Pirellulaceae bacterium
TGATCTTCTCGGGGCCAAACCATGGACTTGCGTCCGCCGCTGATAAATATCGTGCTTTCAGCACTGAAAACCCGCAATGTTCAGACGGTGGCATCTGAAGACGAATCCGGAACTCCCGAATAGCTTGATTCACGGTACCGATAACCGACGCCTCGAACCGTCTGAATCACATCGGCGTGGACGCCCAGCTTCTTTCGTAAAGAACGAATGTGAACGTCGATTGTGCGTTCCAGCGCCAACGTGTCGGCGCCCAAGGCCGAATTTATCAGCTCACGTCGATCAAAAGCTCGGCCCGGATTGCGAATCAATGTATCCAACAGACGAAACTCGCTGGGTGTCAGTTCAAGCAATTTCTGGTCAACGGTTACACGATGCCGACCACGATCGACAGAAATGGGTCCATTGGAAACGATCTCCAATCCGGGGCCTTGAGAACGCGTGTGGCGGCGCAAGAGCGTTTTGACCTTCTCCAGCAACACGCGGACACTGAACGGCTTGATCACATAATCATCTGCGCCAACCGAAAATCCAATCAGCTGGTCAACTTCCTCTGACTTGGCCGTCACCATGATGATCGGCGTCTCGCGCGTTGTTGATTCGGCGCGGAGCTGACGACAGACTTCAACGCCATCAACAACGGGTATCATCAAGTCCAGCAAAATGATGTCCGGGATTCTACTGCGGGCTTGGTTGATGCCATCCTGTCCATCGTGCGCACAAAAGACTTCATACCCAGCATTGGCAAAGCTGTACTCGACCACGCTGGCCAGTGACCGATCGTCTTCGATTATGAGGAGCTTTTGTTTTGCCACTTTCCTAACCCCAGTTCCTTTTCACCTAGTTCCCTAAACTCGAAGCACCGTCGGTTCCAACTTCGGCGTCTTCGTGGCGATGCCGAACGATGTCTCCATCGACCAAATAAATCACGTCTTCAGCGATGTTCTCCGCGTGATCAGCGATGCGTTCAACATGACGCGAAGCCGAAAAGCAATGCAGCGCCGGTTCTACGTACTGGTTATTCTCCTGCATCAACTCTGTCAGTTCGTTGATCACGGCCAGATTAAAATCGTCCACCGATTGGTCCAGCTGGATCACTTGTTTGGCCAGACTGACGTCGGAATTGACAAACGAATCGAGCGCCATTTGAACCATCAACGTGGATTGACGGACCATGGGAGTTAACTGATCAGGAATCGGAAAATAGGCGTGCCTGTGCATGCAACGCGCTCGTTCAGCGATATTACACGCCAGATCTGCGATGCGTTCGAGGTCGGAATTGATTTTGAGCACCGTTGTCACACGGCGCAAATCTGCCGCGACAGGTTGATGAAGTGCCAAGATCTTCAGGCAATCTTCCTCGATCTCAACTTCCGTTTGATTGACCTGAGGATCGGTGTCGATCACTTCTTGAGCCAGTTCGACGCGATTTTCGCACAATGCTCGAACGGCTTTATCGGCCATTTGTTCGACGATTCCAAACAACGCCATCAGACGACGGTGCAACTGGTCGACATCGTTTTGCAGATGCTTTGACATACCCTATCCAAACTTTCCAGTGACGTAGTCTTCGGTTTGTTGTTCTTTGGGCCGAGTGAACACGTCTTCGGTTTCACCTTCTTCGATGATCTTGCCTTCGAAAAAGAAAGCCGTTCGATCGCTACACCGTGCCGCTTGTTGCATGTTATGCGTAACGATCACGATGGAATACTGCTCACGCAATTCAAAGATCAAATCTTCGATCCGCGCTGTCGAAGCCGGGTCCAGCGCCGAACACGGTTCATCCATTAACAGAATGTCCGGTCCAACCGCAATCGCCCGCGCGATACACAGTCTTTGCTGCTGTCCACCAGACAATCCCAGCGCTGATTTGTTCAGCCTGTCTTTGACCTCATTCCAAAGCGCCGCTTTCTTCAAAGCCCATTCGACGAGATCATCCAAATCTGATTTGGACAGTTTGGCAAAGTGCAGGCGAGGTCCAAATGCGATGTTGTCAAAAATTGACTTGGGGAACGGATTCGGTTTTTGAAAAACGATTCCGATTCGGCGACGAAGCGCGACGACATCGGTGGAGCGCGAAAGGATGTCGATATCAGGAAGAACGAGTTTGCCGCTGGCTCGAGCGCCCGGCACGATATCATTCATTCGGTTGATCCATTTGAGCAAGGTGCTCTTGCCGCAACCACTGGGGCCGATGAATGCAGTGACGCGATTCTCAGGGATATCCAGTTTCAGGTTGTGCAACGCCTGGAAGTCTCCGTACCACGCGCAAAAATTATCCATCGAAATGATATTTGGATGCACTTGGCCCGACTCCGAGTTTGAGGGACGAGATAAGAACTTAGGTTTGGTTTTGGGCGGCATCGCCGGTTTTAACTCGGGTTGAATTATCTGATCAGTCAATTTGAACACCAATGATAATAGAAAACTGCCTCACGAAAGTTGTTTTTGCGCGATCTGACGCAATAAAATTGCCACCGAATTGAAGGCAAACAAAACCAACAACAGAACGATGATCGCTCCAGCAGCGACGTGCTGAAAATTGTGCGGATCCGCCTCGTTGACCGGCTGACCTGCCCAATAAAAGATCTGTAGCGGGAGAATCGAAAAGTCATCCATTAAATGTTGCGGCCCCATGGAAATCGCCACGATTCCTGAAATCATCAAGATCGGAGCAGCTTCGCCAATGGCACGGCTCATCGACAAAATACACCCCGTCATGATTCCCGGGATCGCTGCGGGGAGGGTGACATTGCGGACCGTTTGCCAAGGCGTGCAGCCGAGGCCTTGGGCGCCTTGGCGTAGAGAGGTTGGAACGGCTCGGAGAGCTTCCTGAGTCGAGATGATCACCACCGGAAGGATCACCAACATCAATGTCATACTTGCCGCCAGCACCGACCGTCCAAATGGTAAACGAAACGAGTACCAAGCGTTCTCGGCCACGACGCCACCTTCGGAATCACTCAGCAGCGACACGTTAAGCGTTTCATCGTCCTCAGGAAATTCGTCGTCGTCACCGATGATGTTGAGTTTGACTTCGGTGCCATCGGACTTCAACGCCGTCATACCGTTGGAAAGCGTCGGCACTTCGTCACGTTCGGAAACGGGAACGAAAACGACCTGCATGCCTTCGGTAACGTACTGGCGTTTGAATTTTGTTCCCAGTTCGAAAAAAGGATCGTTAGGACTTCCAAACAATCCGAACATGGTCGCAAACACGGTCATCCCTAGGATGCCGTAGACGATCGAGGGAACGCCAGCGAGATTACTGATGTTCAGCTGAAGCATGTCAGAGAGCCAACGCAGAAATTTGTTGCGCGGTTTGAATTCTTCCAGAAAGACAGCGGTACCAACCCCAAGCGGTAAAAAGAACACGCTGCAACCAACACAGACCCAGATCGATCCCATCAGCGCCGGACCAATACCCGCTTCGCGCGATCCCGGGGCAGGAGGCTTGCTGAGGAACGACTTGTTGATCGTTGCTTGAAGCTTCTGCAGTTCTTCTTCTCTGGCGGTTAGCGCCCGAGCTTCGGAGCTATCGGGGACAACGTCGGCCAGTTTACTTTCAATTTCGCTCAGCTCGGCGACGATGTCATCCTGAGGTGGATTAAACGCCGGCAGCCCTTGGTAAAAGATCGAAAGCATCAGTATCAGAAGGATGATCACAGACGCAGTCGACGTCAAAACGCACACCAGCCAAAACAGGCGATTGGAATTCGCGCGTTTTTGGGGTGATGTCTTAGGAAATTCACTGAAATTTGGTGGCGGTGTTTTGTTAATCGTACGCCTCCTGGAATCGACGGCGAACGATATTACCGATCACCGTCAAGGACAGCGTGATGAAGAACAGCACCAACGCAACGGCGTAGATGGAGTAATACCGAACATCAAAATTAGAGATATCACCTGTGGCGGTCGAAGCCATGTGCCCGGTCATCGTTTGAATCTGTTGCCGCGGGTCAAAGGTCAATTTCGCCAACGCGCCCGCCGCCATCGCGACGATCATGGTTTCGCCAATCGCTCGCGCCGCCGCCAACAGAAACGCAGAGATAATTCCCGACAACGCCGCCGGCACAACGACTTTAAGAGACACATCAAACTTGGTGCCTCCCAATCCGTAGGCGGCTTCCCGAAGTCGCCGCGGTACCGCTCGCAACGCGTCTTCAGACAGCGAAGCGACCGTCGGTAAGCAGAGAATCCCAACGGCGATTCCTGCGCTGATGGCGTTGTAGAAATCGACTTGAAGACCAACCGCTTGAAGGGCCGGCGTGATCACCACCAGTGCAAAGAATCCATAAACAACGGTAGGAATCCCCGCCAGCAATTCCAAGATTGGTTTGAGCACATTCCGCAATCGCTGTGGGGCATACTCGCTAAGGTAAATTGCAGTAACCAGTCCCAGCGGCAATGCGACCAACATCGCGATCACGGTTACCAACATGGTGCCGCAGATCAGCGGCCAGATGCCAAAGAGTTTTTCGTTGCCGAGCGTCGGACTCCATTTGAGCCCGAACAGAAAATCGGTGATGCTTGTCTCAGGCATGCTGAAAAACTGAAACGTTTGTCCCACCAACAAACAGACGATCGTGACCGTGATCAATACGGTGAAGAGCGTGCAGCATGCCAGCGCCGCCAAAATGAACCACTCACGAAACCGAGTTGCCGCCAGCGAGCGAAATTCTCGACGCTGGAGGCAGACCGGTTTTTGATTCGCGGTGTTGTCGGCAGTTGCCATTAATTCATCTTGATAGGGAATGAAAGACCAGAACACGGAGAGACCTATCGTACGATACGTCTCTCAGAGCACAATGGAACATCTAGATCAAATGGGCAACTAGTTAAGCAAATTTTCGACCGTGTAAAGCTCGGACAAAGAGCCCTCTCTTTTTGCAGGCTTACCGTCTTTGATTTCCCAAAAATGCGTGCCAGATTTGCGCCTTTTGAAGTGTGCTTTGGCCGCATCACCCATTTCTTTAGGCAGGCCAACGTATTTTACTTTCGCGGCAAGTGCCGGGGCATTGTCGAGGTAGTAATTTACGAAGACTTTAACTTCTGGTCGACGAGCCGCTTTGCTATTTACGTAGATAAACAAAGGTCGCGAGAACGGAGCGTATTCGCCAGATTCGATCGTTGAAGCAGAAACTTCGACTGCTTTGCCTGAGTCAGGATTGACGATTTTGACGCTTTTGAGTTTGTCTTGGTTGGCGAAGTAGTACGACGCCCCGAAGAAACCAACGGCCCCTTCGGTCTTCGCAATCCCTTGCACAAGAACATTGTCGTCTTCGCTGACGGACATGTCATCACGCATCGAAGATTCTGATTTTCCAACGATGACTTCTTTGAAGTAGTCAAACGTTCCCGAGTCAGTGCCAGGCGAGAAGATCTTGATTTCAGTCGCCGGCCAAGCGTCGTTGATGTCTTTCCAGGTCTTGGCGTTTTTGAAGCTTCCGTCTTTTGAATCTGCAAGGAAGATTTTCTTAAGTTCATCAACCGTTAGTTGTTCAACAAAATCGTTTGACTTGCCAACGGCAATTGTCAAACCATCGTACGCAACGGGAAGTTCGATAAACGATACGCCATTGGCTTTGCAGCTCTCGAATTCCTTGTACTTGATCGGACGCGAAGCATCTGAGATGTCCGTTTCGCCTTTGGTGAATCGCTTGAATCCACCTCCGGTACCAGAAACGCCAACAGGCACTTTGACCTTCGGAGCGATTCCTCGAAAGCCAGCGTCTGCCTCAATCGTGATCGGAGCCACAGTGCTCGAACCGTCAATGTTGATGGTGCCTTCCAGGTCCTTCAAGCCACTTTGAGCTTGGGTCGGAACTGCGAAAGAACATGCGGTGATCGCAAAAACAATTAGCGGTAAAATCTGTTTCATTTTTTTGCCAAAACTGGGTTAGGATGGGTGATCTGTAAGTTCTATTAAAGAACGCTTCTGATGACAGCACTCTTTGTCGCAAAAGGTACAAAACTCCTGTTAAGATACCGTTAACAAACCTTAAAAATCGAGTTAATTAAACGCGGTGGAAGCCAAACGGACGATTCTTCCCCGTTAATCAGCAGTTGTGGTGGAAGACGCGGCGCGGATCCCGATTTCATAACCCGAACACCTCAGTTTTGAAGTTGCGTGTTGCTGGTTCTGTAAGCACGGTATGTGAATTCCAGAATCGGTTCGATTACGTTCACGATCGCCCGTTGGACGACGCGGTCGCGGATCGTCGGAATGCCCAATGGCCGAGTCTCGTTCGGTTTCGTTCTTCCCGGTTCGGGAATGTGAACGCGACCGACCACACCAGGGCGATAGGTTTGGGCTTTGATTTGTTCGGATAGCGCTCGTGTTTCCACAAGCAGATGCTCTTCGAACGATTCGCTGCGTTGTCCATCGACAACAAGGGCTGTCTTTTTGCCAAGCTTCGAAAAACTGGGGAAGCAATAAAACTCCGCCTAAAAACTACAACCCAAAGCCCCGACTCTTGCGAGTCCGGCTACATTGGGAATAGGTTTTCTTTCGATCGCGCTGGTCAGACCTTAAGTCAACAGAGGCTTGACGACCTTGCCATGAACGTCGGTCAGCCGGAAACTGCGGCC
>CALDEW010000117.1 GCA_937942355.1 uncultured Pirellulaceae bacterium
ATTCGCACGGGCGTTTTTCTATTTTGTCATTTTCTAAATCAAATTTTCACAGTTCCATAATTGGCCCAACGCCGTATCTGGATGCCACGTAAATCGGAAAATCTTCGCCGAGGGTATCGCGATGGGTTTGCATTGCTTTCTCGGGGCAATTGTTGTCCTCGGACAGGTGGCATAAACAGGCCCACCTCAACCGTCGGCTCTCCACGTCCTCCGATGGCTGAAGCGCGTCTTTGAGCAGCAAAGCCGAATCATCGTTGGATAGATGACCCCCGCTGCCACTGATCCGTTTCTTTAGTCGCGGAGGATACGCGCCGTCTCGCAGCATCCGATGATCGTAGTTGCTTTCAATGATCACCGCGTCCAAAGACCGCAGCACATCTCGCAAACCGTCAAAGGCGTGTCCCAAATCAGTCAAGATCCCCACGCGATGCTGGTCGTCTTCAACAACATACGCCAAACCTTCGGCGCTATCATGCGGTGTAGGAATCGAGTGGACGATCACATCACCGAAACTAAGGCTGCTGCCGGCGGTAAAGATCCGAACGCGCTCCATTTTGCCGACCTTGAGAAACCGCTGCGACGCCGCCAACGTCTTCCGCGTCACATAGACCGGCATCCCAAACTTACGTTGGAAGATACCCATAGATTTGGCGTGGTCACTATGGTCGTGCGTAATCAACAGCGCATCGACGTCGCGAATATCACGACCGTGCTCGGCCAACCGCAGCTCGGCTTGCCGGCCGCTAATACCGGCGTCGATCAACAGCCGGACGTTTTCTGTTTCTACGTAAAAGCAATTGCCGTTACTTCCTGATTGCAGCGAGATGACTTTCATGGACAGCGATTGTAAGAGATTCACAAACCACGTCCACATGCTACCATCGGATGAGGCAAGTGAATTTCCAGCGTTTTATCTGGTTGTATCGCGAAGCGCAAACACCATCGGATATTCGACTTGATTTTTGAACGAACTTCATGCATCGTGTCAGTGAATTTTTACGACACCCTGGGTCGTCGGTTGCACCGGTTAGAGGAGAGAAGAAGTTTGATCATTCGTATAACTTTGGTAGCGTTTTTGCTAATTCTGTCATCAGCGCCTGATGTTTTCGCGCAGCGCGATTTGCAACGGCTGGAGAACTGCCAATTCATAGAAACGGAATGGTGTGACGGGGATAGCTTTCAAGTCAAAACGGCTGAGGGGAAAAAATTCACGCTTCGTTTGTATGGTGTTGATTGCTTGGAAAGTCACGTCAATGACGACAGCGACGCACGGAGACTGCGGGGCCAACGACGCTATTTTGGAATTTCTAACTTCGGCGGCAATCCGCGTGCCTCGATCGCTGCCGCCAAAAAGATGGGAAACGAAGCGCGCAACTTCATCATCGCTGAACTCAAACAACCATTCACTGTGATCACCGCATTTGCCGACGCGCGCGGTGATGGAAAGTACAAACGCTATTACGGCTTCATCACCACCAGTCAAGGCGAAGACCTCGCGGAGCAACTGGTTCGGATGGGCCACGCCAGAGCTTTTGGAGTCAACCGCAGCACTATCGATGGGCGGTCGCGCGACGAACACCGGGAGTCGTTAAAAGATCTTGAGTTTCAAGCTGCGATTGCAGGCGCTGGGATATGGAAGGCCACTGACTGGGATTCGCTGCCCGAACAACGGCGGGCGCAACGACGAGAAGCCGAAGAGCTGAATCTGGCCAAAGGAATCCCCCAACCGTTGGACCCAAGCACAAAGATCAAACTCAACTCTGCTCCGCGCGACGTTGTCATGCAGCTACCAGGCATCGGCGAGGCGATTGCCAACCGCATCATTGAAGGCCGCCCCTACAAGTCGATCGGTTCCTTGGTCGAAGTCGATGGAATTGGCATCAAAAAAATGAAACAAATCCGACCGTATTTGGTTTTGGATCCAAAGTAGGCCGTACCAAGCCGACAGACGCAGTTACGACAGGCCACCGAGCAAAAGGGCCCTTCTGAGAAAATCAAAACCTGACAATTTTGGGCGATGCCGGAACAGCGCCAGCTGAACTTTTGAAAAGATAGCCATCCGACATCCACCAAAGCCCTCCAATGAATAGGAAAAAGGCAATTGCGCTGGCTCGGTCCGGCCTAGGTTCTTGAAGCCACCACCAAGTCTACGGAAACATTCAACCTTCGCGATTTCGCATGAAATCGGCGACCTGTTCGAAGAAAGTTTTTAGGTTCAGATAGATCTCTTTGGGCACCGCGACTTCGTCCATGGCCGACTCCATGATCTCCAACCAGCGGTCGCGTTCGGCAACGCCAATGGAAAACGGCGCGTGTCGCATCCGCAGCCTCGGATGACCACGATCCTGGATGTAAGCGTCACTGCCGCCAAATCGGTAGACCAAGAATCCCGCCAAACGGCTTTCGGCACCTTCCCAGTCGTCATCCGGATACATCGGGCCGACTAAGTCGTCGGTCCTGACACGGCGATAAAAAGCGGCCACCAATTTACTGATGCCTTCTTCACCCAACACCGTCAAAATATCTGTATCGCTCATAAGACAGGATTCTACCGCGCCAGCGCCCGGCTGGTATCTTGGGCGACGATCTTTTGACGTGGCTTCACGGCCATCTGATCGGTTTGGTTCATCACCTCCATTGCCAAAGATCGGT
>CALDEW010000118.1 GCA_937942355.1 uncultured Pirellulaceae bacterium
GAGATGCCCTCCCCTTCGATCAATGCGATAACGGTTTGGCTTTTTATCGGTGACGTCCGCTGAATCAACAATTGTTGGCCGAGCGTTCCCAGCTTACTGACAGAGTAGGTTGCTTTGGTCGGAACAGATTTGCCGTCCATCATCAAGACATTGAAGCCCGTTGCCCCTACCAATTCCCGACCGCTCTTTTTCTCGATGACGCTGGAGATCATGCCGCTTGCGTCGACCGAGATTTTAAACTGACTGTTTTCGATCGAACTGCCGTGCAAAGGAGCGTTTGCAGAATTAATTTTCTGCGGAGCTATGCGGATACAAGTGAACCCGACCGGCGGAATCTCTTTTACCCGAACCAAAATTTGATTCTCGCTAACTCGATAGTGCTCCAGCACCGCGTCGGTGTTAACGTCGACGATCTCGGTTACTTGCGGGAAGTCACCTGTGATCTTTACGACGGCGTCGCGTTTCCAACCCAAAGGATTAAATATCAAATGAGTAGGGGCGGCGGAGTTTGATAAATGTTTGTGATTTACCAGCGCGGCTAAACTTGCCTGAGCGTCGATTAGCAGTTGATCAACGTAGCCACTGATTTGGTCGGCCAAACGCTTCTGCCATTGAGCGCGTTTGAGTCGTAGTTCTTCGGTCGAATCAGCGGTCCAGTCGTGTTCCCAGTACAGGCCTAAATTCATATGGGCAAGATCACGTTCCGTTTTTCGTTGCGGCCAGAAGCTCGGATCATGCCGACTGACGATCGCAGCCATCGCTTCGGCGGTTCGTAATCGTTCGACCGCTCTTCGTACCCGCGCCGTTTGCTCCGCCATCGAAGCGCACAGAATGTCCCACTCATTACCGTATGCCTCGGTGACGACAGGCAAGTCGCCGCCATGAGCACGCTCGAACGCGCGGAAGAAGTCTTCCTCATTAGAGACGATTACTTTCTGATCTTTGGTCGTGCGACGACGCGCAATCTGGGGGAAGCTGTTGTCCAACGTCTTCAGATCGTCCCAGCCTTGCCCGAACAAACCGACGGTCGCGTAAGGGTGACGTTTCATGAAGCCTTGATCGGAGGTGACATAATTGATCGCTTCGTCTGGTTTTCTGGCTTCTGCGTAGCCGCCGACCGATTCGTTGTTTTCGCCCAACGAATACCACTTCATCAGGATGCGACTGTTGTCCAATCCGCGCCACCAATAGATTTCGTGGTTGCGTTTTTGAAACGGAGCGTAAGGCATCTTTGTTGCACAACCGCAGATGCCGCGCCAGGAATACTTGGCCCCGGCACCACTCCACAGCGCTCCTAGCCCCAGTGGTAACGTTTGATTCTCCATCGCGACCGCCAGCGGGAATTTAACGCCAAATCGGCGTTGCAAATCACCGGCGTAGAACATTCCGCGCAGAACCGCTTCGGCCGGTTGCCCGCCGTAGGTCGAGACCAGCGCATTCAGGGGAGATGAAATGTGCCCATCCGCCACACGCTTCATCAGCCGATCAAATTCGGGCTTGGTTTTGTGATGTTCGTATTCCCACAGCCACAGGCTACCGTCGCAGTTCCATTTGGGTTGGAATTCCGGGGGCTGATCGACGCTCTCATCGATGCGGTCAAGATAATAATCCAGTGTCTCGATAAAAACGGCCCGGTACGTGACGTCGTCAGCCGTCCAAAAGTAGTCCGTGTGATCGTCGGGGGCCAAGTAGATTAATTTGGGAGAGGATTGAGCCAATAAGCAGCCGCCCCAAAATAATTGGCAGGCAATCGTGCAGGTACTGAGAAGAAGCGCGCTAAAATATTTCATCAGTTACCTTGTTAGCACATGCTTTCGCCGAGACGACTCGATCGGTTAGCGGCATGGCCCTAGCCGCTGGTTCGTCGATTCGCGTTTTCCCGATTTATCTTCTCTTGGTTTCGCAACCCGCGGATCAGACGTGAAAAGAAACCACGCTTGAGGTTTCCCCTGCCTACAAACTCTAAAGGATGTCTCCCGGTTTATAGTTTATTATCTCCTCCGAGAGCCCCGACTTCAACGTTTCAACTTGGGATTGGAAGTGAGAAATCTGAGCCAGTGCGGCACCGGAGTTTTTCCGCCCTTCTGCCAAGATTTTAGCCAATTGATGCTCATCGAGTGGGATGTCGGCGTCGTCCTTCAATCGGCCTAACAGGTCGTTGTGGTCAATTTTTCCTTCTCGCAAGTCATTCACCGTCCCAACGGCGTGTTTCTTGATTGCTTTATGAGCTTGCTCGCGTCCGACGCCGGCTTTGACGGCTTCCATCATGATCGTCGTGGTCATCAAAAACGGCAGGTAGTGTTCGTTTTCTGCTTCGATGACCGAGGGGTAGGCGTCCATTTGATTGAGGATCGTTAGAAATGTTTCATACATTCCGTCAATCGCAAAAAATGCGTCTGGAAGCATGACGCGCCTGACCACCGAACAGGAAACGTCGCCTTCGTTCCATTGGTCGCCCGCGAGTCCCGCGGCCATAGCGAGGTAGCCTTTTAGAATCGTGTGAAACCCGTTGACGCGTTCGCAGGATCGCGAATTCATTTTGTGTGGCATCGCGCTGGAACCCGTTTGCCCAGGTGCGAAACCTTCGCTGGCCGTTTCGTGGCCAGCCATCAGTCGCAGGGTTTTGCAAAACGAAGACGGAGCCGATGCCAACTCCGTCAACGCGGAGACCGTCGAAAGGTCTAAACTGCGCGGGTAGACTTGGCCGACGTTGACGCATGTCGTTGGCATTTGCAGATGTTCGACGATGCGGGACTCCAGCTCGATCACTTTCTGAGGATCACCGTCAAAGAGTGAAATCGTATCCATCTGTGTTCCAACGGCCCCTTTGAGGCCGCGAACAGGATATCGCTCAATCAATGCGTTCAGTGTTTGCAAGGCACTGAAAAGTTCTTCCCCAAACATCGAGATGCGTTTCCCAAGCGTTGTCGGCTGTGCGGCGACGTTGTGGGTGCGGGCGGTGATCAGCAGCGTTTTGAATCGCTCTGAAAGTTCGGACAACCGGGTCAGCGTCGTCGCGGTCTTGTTGCGGATGACGATGAGACTACGAAAAACCTGAAGTTGTTCGACGTTTTCGGTCAGGTCGCGCGATGTCATGCCTTTGTGGATGTGCTCGTGACCGGCCAATTCATTAAATTCTTCGATGCGCGCTTTCACATCGTGGCGAGTTACTTTTTCCCGATCGTCTATCGACTGGAGATCAATTTGGCCGATGACTGATTCGTAGTCTTCGATCGCGCCGGCCGGAATGTCCAGTCCAAGGGCTTGCTGGGACTTCATTACCGCAATCCAAAATTCGCGTTCGAGGCGTATCCGCCCCTGGCCGGACCAAATAGCCGAAATTTGCTGGGATGCGTAGCGCTGCGCCAAAACGTTGGGGATCATGCTTATTTTTTGTTGAATCTGGTGAGAGTGTTTGTGCTTGCCGCACGGAGACAGCGCGTCGTGCGTGCCGCCGGACGTTGGATTGCTAAGCATACCCAATTCTGCTGGATTGGCTAGGATTCTCCGGTCGTGGGAATGAGTGTTAAAAAAATCCGATTAAAACAATTGCTCTCGGTGCGATGAAGTGATCTCTCCGTTACGATATTAGCGGATTAGACGCAAAGTTTCAGTTTTTTGGATTACCTGATTGCGGGTTGTTCAAAACGCTTGTTTGGTCGATAAGTTAAAAAGGGTAATAGCTCGAAAATTTCGCTATATTTGCTGCGCATCGAAACGGTGCGTGGCCCGTTAAAATAGCGTGCTTTGACGAGTCAGATTTTTCGCCGTATCTGCCCAAAGGTGGCAGTGTCGTGCGTTTGTTTTAAGGAGAGTTCTGTGGGATTGCGAACCATCGCATTACTAGTTTCCGTCGTTTTGATCAGCATGGGTTGTGCCAACAGCGAAGCCGTTGCTCAGCAAGATGATGCCCGTTTCAGCAGTGAGTACTATCTGCCCGCCAACACGCGCGCTTGGGTGTCGATTCCAAACCTCCAGACGCTGAACAAACATTTGGACGCCAGTCAAATGGGGCAACTAGCAAAAGACCCAAATTTGAAACCGTTTATTGATAGTGCTCGTAAACAGATGCGTAAATGGATGGAGGAAAAGGGAGTCAAGTTCGAATTTTCGATCGAAGATTTTGATGATATCGACACCGGTGAAATTAGTATCGCAGGCGTGTTGCCCAAAGCGGTCGGTGGTCAGGCGGTGGCCGGCTCGCATGGTATCGTGCTGATGGCCGATGGCTCCAAAGATCTTGATGCTGTTAAGGAGCTGATTAAGCGAGTCGAAGGGCAATTGCAAAAGCGCGGTGCCACCAAGGAGATGCTTGAGATCAACGGAATCGCGGTCACCAAATGGCAATATCCTGAAACGCGGAAATGGGTGAAACGCAAGAAGGTGTCTTACCAAGCCATCGTCGATGGTTGGTTTTTGGTATCCGACAATGACGAGATTTTTCGCCAAGTGCTGCGGCGTGTGATGAAGTTGGTGGATCCGAACGTTGCCGGGAACCTCGCATCGCAGGAATCATTTAAGTATGCACTTTCGCGCTGTACTTTGAATAACGAAGGCGAAGAAAAAGTCGCCGCAGACGTGCGTTGGTTTGTTGAGCCGTTTGGTTATGTGAAATTGGCGCGAGCGATAGAGATCGAGAACGAACCGGTCAAGAAAATGGAAGACGACTGGACGGCGGTGCTGGCGGCTAACGGCCTGAAGGCGATTCGCTCCGTTGCAGGGGCTGCGACGATCGCGACCAACGACAAGGAAGCGCTCTTTCGATTGTTCGTTCACGCTCCCAAAGATAAGACACGCGACGCTGCCGAAGCTCGGATGCTAAGCATCTTGGATTTCGCGCCGATTGATCGCTCGGAAACGGTGCCTCCAAAGTGGGTGCCAAAATCAATATCAGGATCTTTTACAGCTCAGTGGGACTTCAGCAAAGCACTTGCCGGTGTCGGCCCAATTGTGGATTCGTTCTTGAAAGAGGAAGGCGCATTTCAGGATTTGCTGGACACGGTGAAGAACGAACCTGGTTTTCGAGTTGACATTCCCAAACTTGTTGGGCAACTGGACAAGCGGTTCACGATTATTTCCGAAACTGAGAAGCCGTTGGGATTGGAAAGCGAGAAACTTGCAATTGGGATTCAATTGGTCGACCCCATGTCGGAGGCGGACGTGGAAAACATGATCGGCAGTATTGAACGCGCGATTAGAGGTAAGCGAATTGATCTCGCCGGCTTCGCTGTGATTGTCGACGATCGTACCGAAGAGGTTGAAGGCGAAGACGAAGACGATTTTGATTTTGAAGGTGGACTGCCTTTCGAGGAAGAGGAAGACGAGGGCAAGTTTGGCGGCGGTGGTGGCGGGCAAAATTTCGCTTTGTTTGAAAAGAAGTACATTGCGATCGCCAAAGGGCATCTTTTTATCTGCAACGACAAGGACTACTTGAAGAAGTTGCTGACCAGCAAAGACGATGAGTCGTTAGAAGGGCAACCGGATTTCATCGCGATGAGAGATGAACTTTCGAAATACGTGGATCTGAAAAAGGTTCGTGCCACTCGGTTTGGTCGCATTGATAAAGTTCTGGAACTGAACTACGACATGATCAAAAAAGGTGAATTAGCCAACTCGAAGTCATTGCTTGGCAAGGCTGCCAACGCGATTTTGACGGAAGATCTTGGTGATGGGAAACCACCAGAGATACAAGTTGACGTGAGCAAATTGCCGGACGATTTCGAATCAGCGATCGCAAAATATCTCGGCACGATCGGCTGGATGACGGAGAACGAAGTCGGCGGCTGGCGAATCACGGGTTGCGTATTGAAGAAGTAAGTAGCTTTCTCGTAGTTTGGGCTCTTAGTCCAAACAAAATTCTCGGTGATTGGGCTAGGAGCCCGTAGGCCGGACCGAGCCTACCGACCTTGAAAAGACGGAACTCCTTCTTCGTGAGATGTTGGTAGAGAGACATTGCCATCTAAAGAGACCAGGTCGGCGCTGTTCCGGCATCGTGGAAGTCTGGCAGCTATCCGTGTAAAGATTTTTTTTCAGACTGGTCGCTTGGCTCCAGTGGCTTGCCGTAGCTGCGCCTTTGGGCTTGGTACGGCCTACGCTCTCTTCTCAGCGTTGAGCCGACGCCAGAAGAATCTCACGGTACTCGCGACGCGCCAAATCGGCGTCTAAGTACTTAATATCGATCGTATGATCGGCGGGGCCCGCAGCCGCGGTGTCGACCGATAGTGTCGCCATCCCCCAACGCCGGTCGAATGGCGTTTGAACAATCTTGGTGGCTTGGATTTTCTCGAAGAAAGTCAAACTGATTTTGCGTGTCAAAATTCCGCTGCGGTAGACAATGCCAAATGCTGTTCGTGCAAACTGCATACTACGACTTTTCTTAATTGCGTATGCCACCAGGGTTGGCAATGCGATCAACGTGACGCCACATCCCCAAACTCCTAAAAAGTAGTAGCCGATTGGCATCAGCAACAGCGAAACGAACATCGCGATGCGCATCATTCGTCGCCCTGCTTTTGGGGACAGCGGTTGCCAGTTGTATTGTTCTGGTTGCCAATGCAATCCCGGACGCAGCTTACCAATGATTTCAGTAACATCAGCTGTGGGAATCACGGGAATGAACCAACGCCGGGAAACGGTGGTTGTCGCATTTTCGTTCTCGGAACTTGCTCCGCCTGCAGTTTCGATTCGAATCGAGGACAGGCCCATGAGACGGGATACATAGTTGCTGTGGATGCTAATGAATTGAATGCGTTTTCGAGGAACCGTCGCAGATACTTTCGTGAACAGTCCGCAGGATATTTTGAAATCATCGCCGGACAGACGCAGCTGATACCCAAAGAATCGCAGGATGTACCAACCCACTCCTAAAAGCCGCAAAAGTATCAACCCAATAATAGCGGCCGCGATGACCGCCGCGGTCATGAGGTACGGATTACTAAGGTCGGGCAACCACTGGGAAAGAAAGCTAAAGTCATAGTCTCGTCCCTGGCGGCGATCAAACTGAAAGTAGAGTCCTAGCAAGACGCTGACCATAATTAGACCGCGATTGCTCGCCAGACCCGCTTTAGCAAGCCATGCGAGAGGGATCTTTAAAAGAGTGGTGGTTTCAAGGACGTTCGGATGTGCTGCGAAGTTTTCGGATGCCTCTTCTTCCGGAAAGCGTCCGGACGCTGATGCGTCCACCGGTTCAGGGTCCAGGGATACTGATGAGAGTGAAGTTGAGGTGTCAACAATGGGTGGAGTGATTTTTTTCTGCTCAAAGACATCGCGCCTAAGAAGTTCAACCTGAGATAACGACAATACGTTCAGCACGGCTTCGGGTTTGGTGCCACTGGCGGTTTCGACTCGTACCTCGGCGACCTTGAACAGACGATGAAGCACGCCTTGAACCAGGTCGACATTTTGAATTCGTTCTACCGGTACCGTGCGTGTCCGGCGGAAGAACAAGCCTTCATTGACGACTAATTCCCCATCGGATATTCGGTAGCGTACGGTGAAATACCGGATGATAGAAATCGCAATTGAAGGAATCAGAAAGATCAACGCCAGGAAAATATAGAATAGATTCCCGTTGGCAGCACCAAGGACGCCAAATAGCGCCGGTAGCAAATTGGATTTGATTTGTCCGATCAACGAAAATACCAAAGAGATCGGATGGAGATATCTATCCTCATCCGACGGTGCTGCGATCGGAGGGGTTGAATTTGAGTTGGTGGCGGCAAACGGGTTCGGTGGCTTGTCAGACGCTGCAGAATGGTCACCGTTGTGGCCGGGTGGATCAGACGACATCGGATTCCTTCCGTTGGCGAATGATTTCGTCGCGCAGTGCGACCGCTTGTTCATGGGCCAGCCCGTCGATGGTGACAGACGAGTTTTTGGTGCCGGCGGTGTGGATGGTGAGACTGCCAATTTCGAACATGCGCTGCAGAGGACCTTGAGAGACGTCCGCGTGTTGCGCTCGAGCCCAGGGTATCGCAATCTCTTTCTTCCAGAACACGCCCCGTCTTATCTCAAGTCCAACTTCACTCAGCCTCCACTGGATATGGCGGTACTCAATCTGTGGCCAAAAAATGGTATTCCAAAGAAGCGACAAGCACAGCAGCGTTAGGCCAACCGCAGCTAACACCATGAAGATTTGGTCCGCATCAGAAAACATCATTGCCAGATAAACAACGATTGAACCGAGCGTTGTCACGATTAAAAGAATCAGAGAAGACAGTCGCTCAGCCGGAATAAACCTTGGATCAATAAGGCGGAAATCTTTAGGACTGGGTTCGACCGGGGTGGCGACCACCGAATCTTGGTCGATCAGTTCAACGGAATCGGCTGACGCAATCGGAGATCGTTCAACGGACGAACCGCTTTCGTTTTGCGGATCATTGGTTGGTTGATGCATACAAATACTATAAGGAAAAGAATTGAAATGTCGTGTGCCCATTCGGGGCTCATCCAATATGATTTGCAGAATTCGGCAACGACCGCGCCGCTTATTTCATCATTTCGTTTGCGATCTTCGGTTTTGATAGGATGACAATCGAGTCTAATCTTAATTCGAGCACTCCCAGTCGACGCCCAACGCAACTTTTTTCATGGTCATGGATTGCAAACTGATTCGTAACGAAAGAGGTCGGCATCAACTATCAAAAGGTTATTCAATGATCTCATCGGATTCTGACAAAACCTCGTTCAGTAGCGCTGGTACTTTCAGTTCTTCGGCCATTTTGCGAATTCTTTCCATTTCAGATTTATTGGAACGCAACTCAATTTGACGAAAATCTCGGCGACTTTTGTGACTACCTTTGGAGATCCAAAGCAATTTGGAAATCGCGGCGTCGATTCGAGACGCAATGGGCAAAGTAATCGCTTCGAAGATCTCGACTTGATTGGAACGCGTCAATTCACCTTCAATCATCTCGCGCGGATAAACAACCAATTTCAATGCTTCGACTGAGTCAAACAGCTGAAACATCTTTTCGTTTTGTACCGCTTGCTTGATAGAGTCAGCAGAAAAAATAAAGTCAGATTTTCCTAATTCATCAATCAGCGGATTCAATTTGTCGAAAGTAGCTTTGTTCTCAAGGACAATGTCAATATCTTGGGTTAACCGCGGCTCACCGTACGCCACTCCTGTTATTCCACCGGTCAAGTGAAACGAGATTTTTTGCCGTTGAAGAATCGCAACGAACTTCAACAACGTGTTTTGAAACGATTCAATCGGGAACATTGACTAACAGATCTTCGATCATTTTCCGCGTTGTTTTATCGTGACCATACATTTGAAGTGCGACCAGGAGTTTCAGTCGCTTATCGCTTGCTTTTGGATGAGATTTTCGAACCTCTCGCCCGATGTACTCTCGGCTCCAATTTAAGAGCTCAACGGTCCTTGCGACCTTTTCGCGGGCCGTCATGCCAGAGACCGAACGCTGGTAAAGAAAATCAATTTTAGACACAAAGAGCTTTCTAAATTGGAAACGACCACAATAAATTGTATCGTTTTATTTCAATCATCCAGATTCAAAAGTAGCGTATCAATAAAGAAAACACCCCCTAAAGGATTCGAACCTCTGTTTTTGGACGGAAAGTCCAACGTCCTAGGCCGCTAGACGAAGGGGGCAAGTCGCATGAATATAGCAAACGATGCAGCACATCGCACGTAGAGAAAGTTAACTGTGTTCCAATTGTTCACGGCGAAGATGGACGCATCAGAAAACCAGTGGACGTTTGCTTTCGCAGAAGGGGCGGTTCATCGCCTCAAGCGTCTATTGGGGGCTGTTTCCAGTGCGACGCTTTATTTTATTAATCGCTGCCCGGGTCTGTGCCTTTAAAGTCATCGTTTGCTCACGTGCCGCCATTTCCTGTAGCGCTGGCAAACTTTTCTCGGTGCCAATCTTTCCGATCAAGTTACATGCTCGCAATCGAATATCTGGGTCTTCATGCGACAGGTAAGGTTGTACCGCAACCTCGCAGTCCGACCCAAAAGACCTAAGCAGGCTCGAGATTCGATCCACATCGTCCGATGCGAAACGTTTTGCCAACGGTTCAATCGCGCGGCGATCACCGAGTCGGCGGAGTATTTGATAGGCTTGGCTGCGGATTGTGAACGACGTATCATCCACACGAGCAAAGATATACGGAAAGCTCTGGTCCGAATCTCGATTCGACAGGATTTCTAACGCCGCTTCACGATTGAACTTGTGGTCAGAGCTGGCGCAATTAATTACCAGTTTGATTAGGACGGGCTGGCGGTTACTAGGCCATTTGACTTTTAAATAGTCTAACGCCGGGACCGCCTTGCGTGGATTGTTCGGTTCATCCAGCAGCAACACTGCGGCGCCCTGGAACTCCTTAGGCAGCAATGCCAAATCACTTCTTCCTACCGCCAAGAGGTACTTAGGATTGGCGCGTTTGCCTCCGTTTGTCTTGGGAGGTTCAATTTTCCTGATGTCTAGATCGCCAATGCGTTGGCTGATATGAATGATAGGCTCGGGAGGTGCTAAATCTTCTTCGGTTAGAAGATCAATTTCCTGCCCCTTGTTGGCAGGCATTGTTGGGGGCGGTGAATTCAATTCGGCAGAAGATGTTTCAGCCGCCACAGATGTCGTTGGTAGATCTGCCGGTTTGTCCATTGGTTTTTCGGGCGCATTGAGTTTACGCACTCGCTCTTTGTCCTCATCTGACAACATAGAAAATGGAATTTGTTTTACCTGACCGTCGGGCAATTTGAGAAAAACATTGTCGTTTTCATATTTTTGATAAGTCGCCTTGATTTTATGCTGGCCGGATGAATCAACCCATGTTCTTACTTCTTGACCGCCTGCAGAGGCCGCCGGCATGGCTTCGTCCACAGGAACTGTTGATCCGGGCGCGATTGGCTTGGAGGTTAATGGTTGAGATGTTTCTGGATTCCCCAGCGGTTCGGCTGGCTCAGTAGGCGCGTTGAGTTTTCGAATGTGATCTTGGTCGCCGGATGACAACATTGTAAATGGAATCTGTTTTACGCTTCCGTCAGGCATTTTGAGAAAGACGTTATCGCCTTCGAGTTTCTCGTAAGTCGCTTCGATTTTATGCTGGCCAGAGGAATCGACCCAAGTTCTTACTTCTTGGGCGGCTGTGCAATGCGCCAAAGAGAGCAAAAGAAAAATCGCTGCCCCGAAGGCCAGCGCTTCGAAGGTGAAAAAAATTTGCTTGGTCGCTTTCATTGTTCCGATGTTGATACGAATGAGTTTGATGGGAGTATCTCTGAACTTCATTTTTTGGGAGATCCCGAATCAATATTCCGGAAATCATCTTACTAAGAAAGAATGCCTTCTGATTCCAGTGGATCACCAAGTCCCTGGTATTGTTGAGCCAACAGTGAACGATTCGTTTTTTTCGGCAAACATCGTTCGGATCTTTACTTGCTCAATCTACCAGCACCATCATAACGTATCGCCACCAACATTTTAAAGAGAGTTCGAAGATTTCGCTGAGGTGGAGATGGCCGCTGGTTTTGATATCTCAAGCCAAATCGGTTGAGAAAGAACGGACCTACTGGCTGGAAAGCTCGCGGTTATGCGGCATTGCCGGAGCCCGATTTTCGAACTATTGATGGCTCAGAATCTTACCTGCGCTGCTCTATAGCAACGATTTTGAGCTGCGACGCGACCAACGGGCGGGAAGACTGTGAATGAATCGTTGAAAAAGCTCGATGCTCACGTTGAGTTTCGCGATCCCAAAAATTAGCTGGATCGCGGCCCTCGTCTTTGGTCAAGTAACAATTTTAGGGTTGGGTGTGATATGACGGATAGGGATTCCCGGTGGCCAGTTGCACTCACGTTACACACTTGAGTCGCCGGACACTGACTCAACGGCATTCACTTTAGGCCTCCATTTCGAACGGGAGTCGATCTCAAACTGCTTCAGCCCAGCGGGCGACGCAACTTCTTGTGCCGCCCGCTGGGCAGATGTTCTGTTTTTTGGCGGGGCCGGTGGCTGACGCCACCGGCAGTCCTTTTATCGTCCTCCGGACTAAAGTGAGTGCTATTGGGCGCTTGCCGCGGGTTGCCGAGCGAAGAATAGATGGATCGGGAAAACTTTCCTCAACGAACCAGCGGCTAGCGCCTGGCCGCTAAGCAGAGCGCAACGATACGCCTAAGATAAGTAGCCAATTGGGGGCAGCGCAAGTTAACGCTTAAGATTCAATTCTCTTATTTGCTACGTTCCACGACCGATGGAAACAAAAAAAGCCATGTGCATTTCGCACATGGCTTTCAATTTTAAAAGTTCATCAACTGAGCTGGATTAGAGTTCCAAAACGTTGACAACATTTCCATCGGCTTTGTCAGCAAGATCCCAAATACCTTCTAAAGCTACGTCGGTGCTGAGCGAGTGAGTCGATCCGTCACCTAGAACAACGTTACATGAACCAGAGTGAGCAGAACCAATTCGGTCAGCTGCACCAGTCATGCCGCCTCCACTACCAGCTGAGTGAGTAGCGCGATCATTGTCAGCAACGGGACGTCCAGCAGCACGGAAGGTCGTGAAACTACCGTGGCCTAGTGAGCCGAAAAATTCACCAATTGCAGGTCCACTGACTCCCGACGCTGCTGCTTTCTCAGCGAATAGAATCGTGTTTGAGGAGCCATCTGCAATACTCCCGTAGTTAACTCTTGGACCCTTCCTATAGCTGCCACCGCTGCTCGCGGGAGGAAAGAAACCTCTCGTGATAATCCCTGACCAAAATCCACTATCATCGGCCGATGAGGTCGTTGACATTGGGCCAGCGGTAAGGCCAGCGTAAACTGGAGCATCAGCCCTGTTTGGGTGGGTTTGACCGGCCGCAGAGTTGGTGGTGGGAGCTGTAATAGAAGCGTAGTCGCCTGCGAAAACAGTAACGCTACCTTGTTGGTAAGAACGTGAGCCACGAGATGGGCAAGTCATGAAGGGAAAATCGTAACTCATCAAAGCAGTGTCAACACCGGCAGCAGCATCAGCGCCTAAGTAGCCAAAGCTCTTAAGTTGGGCATGCGCTGCAGCTTGCTCCATGTTAGGCAGAAGTTGGTACACCCACGTACCAACGACTCCTGTCATGTTCATTCCTCCTGTGACACCACCGGTTGCTGTTGTTTCGCCGTTTGACATTTCCATTCCACCATTGCTGGGGAATCTCATACGGCCTGATTCGAAGTTGATTGCGGCCAAACCGATTTGACGCAACTGGTTTAAGCACTGAGTACGACGAGCCGCTTCGCGAACCTGCTGAACAGCAGGAAGAAGCATTCCAATCAGAATTCCGATGATTGCAATAACAACCAACAATTCTACGAGGGTAAATCCTTTACGGACGATTTGAGATCTCATTTGTTGAACCTTAAAAATAACGGGGAAAAATGATAAGTGACAAAGAATATGTCACACAGATTGGAAGTGGATATGCGAGCGTTGCGAGAGAAAGTCCTTTCTCGAATTCTTTCAGGGGCAATCGTGAATGGGTATGAATAGCATGCGATCAAGCCTTCAAGCGCTATCAATCCTAACCAAAGTAGTTCATCAAGATTATATCTCAATATCCACCATTAGTCGAGTGCTTTTATCGGATGATCGACCCTACCTAAGCCACTAAAGCTGCTTAATTGACCTTTAGTAAGGGGAATAGCCGATAGCACGCTAATTCTTTCAAGTTGGTATTTTTGCATGAAATCACTTGAAGTAACAGGGTGAGCAGGGGAAAAAGCCAAATTATTGACCCAAATTCATGAATTCCTCATGCGATAGCGGACGTTAGGCGTCCCTTAATTATTCGGCGGAGCCCCCAAGTTTTGGTTAGGACAGTTTTGTTTAGCGCGAAAGGATACCCGTTAACCGGTTTATCCGACGTTCAAACATGATCTGGCGATCGCTGGAAGACGATGGTTTTTACCTTCGAGTTACATTCTTAGGCTGGGCAGCGCCGTTTCGCAAACGGACAACCCGCAAAACACGCTCCAAGTCCAGCGCTAGGTCTTTATTTTCGTAGTGGATGAGGCCACGAATCCAGCAGCTGCA
>CALDEW010000119.1 GCA_937942355.1 uncultured Pirellulaceae bacterium
TTCGGCAGTGCCTAAATGAAACCGGACCTGCGCGCGACCTTTCAACGGCCGCTTACAACTGGGAAGCATGCGAATCTGCACAAGCAAAATCGTGGAAGCAACCAAGTGCCCCGGCTGACAGATTTCATGGCCACGTTCAACGCTGGCGTTGTTTAGGCTCGCAAGATTAATTGCCGCACGCTGGCCACGACTGACCGTCGTCGCCGAAGAATCGTGATTCTGTAATCCGCGCACCCGTGCTTCGACAGCTGCGGGATGAATTTCTAAAGTATCGCCGACAGAGATCGAACCGCTGCTAACGCTGCCGGTGACGACGGTGCCGTGACCTTCCACCGCAAATGATCGATCAATCGCCATTCGAAACGGAGCGTCGATTGCGGCGGCGCGTTGGTCGGCAACTTGATCACAACACGCTGTCAAAGCCGCTTTGAGTTCCTCAACGCCCTGCCCTGTTTTACTGCTGCAGCGAATAATCGGCGCGTCGGCCAGAAAAGTGCCTTCTACCAAGCCACGAATTTCCTCTTCCACCATTTGCAACCAATCCTCTTCGACCAGATCGCACTTGGTCAGCGCGATCACACCCGTCGAAAGATTCAGCAGCCGAATGATGTCCAGATGCTCCAACGTCTGCTGTTTGATCGAATCGTCACCCGCGATCACCAGCATCGCGAGATCCATCCCGGTGGCACCGGCAAGCATCTGTCGGACGAACTTCTCATGACCGGGCACGTCGACGATGCCCAGTTGATACTTGGGTAAGGAGAGCTGGGCGTATCCCAGCTCGATGGTGATGCCGCGTTTTTTTTCCTCAGGCAAGCGATCGGTCTGCGTTCCGGTGAGCATTTTTACCAGAGACGTCTTTCCGTGATCGATATGGCCGGCGGTGCCTAAAATTAAGTCAGTATGCATAACAAAATTTTATCGCAAATCGCACGGGCGTAGGATAGGCTGCCGGAGGGGCTTTTAAAAAGAAAAAGTCGGCTGGATGACATTCATTGTCGTCCAGCCGACCGTGGTGTTGGATAAAGTTGTTGTCCGACTCCACCAACCACCGGCCTGCCAAACAGCGGACATCATGTCCTATGGACTCGGCAAGCGAATGTTTTCCTGTGACCAAGATAACATCACACCTGCCGACAAAAGGCAAGCACGAGGACGTACGGTATCGTGACCTATCCTCAAACAAAAATGCGATTCCAAGTCACTGATCAAATACTCAACTACCGCGGCAAATCAAGGTCTCTTACGCTAAACCGCCATCGGTGTAGAATCTCAACGAAGATAATGCGTTCTTGGAAAACGGAACCACCAGATGCGAAGCAAAGCTTCCGGTTCCAATTTCCGCCGCATCCCAACGGCCTTTTGGTACTCTCTTCCCGCGAGGTTCAAACATAGCCCATCGTAATTCAGCGTCAATGCAACTCGACCGCCGATCCACACTGTAAAAATCGTGTAGATGCTGAAAATGCCGAGTGAAAATTTTCGCCAAAAAGTCAAAAATGGACCACTTAATTTGACACTGCTCAATGACAGCACGAAATTAAGGGCTGTTAAATTTGCCTCAACCGAATCTCAATCCAGCTGCAACACTTTTTAAGCATTTTTTATGACCTCATCGCTGCAAAACGTAAGTCATTACGACTTCGATTTACCTAAGGAGCTGATCGCTCAGTTTCCGCTGCCTAACCGTGAAGACGCGCGTTTATTGACTGTTAACCGAGCTAAGGCGGACCTCGATCACTACCACGTGCGGGACCTGGATCAGTTGCTCAAGCCCGATGATTGTTTGGTGCTCAATAACACCAAAGTGCTTCCCGCCAAATTAGTGGGCAAACGGACGGCGACCGGAGGACGCTGGGAGGGCCTGTTTCTCAAAGCTGACCAAACCGGTAATTGGAATATGCTGTGTAAAACGCGCGGCCGTATGAAGCCCGGCGAAACGGTCACCGTCCGCGATCGTGACGGGCTCGAGCGATCGACGCTAAGCTTGGTCGCCCGTCTGGACGATGGTTCGTGGGTGATGCGGCCTGAAATGGAGGGCGATTTCGAAACGGTGTTAGACAAAATCGGCCGCGTGCCGCTGCCGCACTACATTCGCGGCGGCGCGATGGTCGACAGCGATCTAAAGAACTACCAAACACTGTTCGCAAAACACGCCGGCGCGGTCGCCGCGCCGACAGCGGGACTGCACCTGACCCAATCGCTGATTGAACGTTTGGAAAAACGTGGCGTTCAAATGGCTCAAGTCACACTCCACGTCGGCATTGGAACCTTCCGTCCGGTAACCGCCGATGAGCTGGACGACCACCAAATGCACTTCGAGTGGGGGCAGATCGACCAGCCCACGGTCGAAAAGATCAACACTTGTCGCAACAACGGAGGCAGGATCATCGCCGTCGGCACCACCAGCGTCCGAGTTTTGGAAACAGCAGCCGCCAGCGGAACGTTACAACCGTGGAAGGGCGAAACGAACTTGTTCATTAAACCACCCTATCAGTTTAAGAGCATCGACGGGCTGATTACCAATTTCCATCTGCCACGCAGCACGTTGCTGGTGATGATCCGCACGCTCGGCGGTGACGATTTGATGAAACGAGCCTACGAAGCGGCGGTCGAGGAGAAGTATCGTTTCTTCAGCTACGGCGACGCGATGTTGATTACGTAAATGTTCGTGACTTAGTCAATGCGTAGCGGGGACTTACAGCCACCGTATTTGTTGTCATTGACCATCAGCAGCGGTTGAATCAAAATACCTTCTAAGCCTCAAGTTTCTTGTAGTGGACGAGGCCACGAGTCCAGCAGCTCCATTACACACGCAGGATTCGTCGCCTCATCCACTACTTGAAACCTTAAACTTCAAACTCACGACCATCGGAGCACTTCGTGCCTGACATTAAACGCAATCCCACACGCCCCGTTAAGATCGGGTCGATTACTATCGGCGATGGCAATCGCATTGCCGTGCAATCGATGACCGCCACCAAAACGACCGACGTCGACGCGACCGTGGGATTAGTGAATTTGATGCACGACGCCGGCGCGGACGTCGTTCGTATCGCCGTGGACAGTAAAAAGGACGCCGCTGCTTTGGCGGAAATTCGCAAGCAAACCACTGCGAATCTTTCGGTCGACCTTCAGGAAAACTACCGCTTGGCAGAAATCGTCGCGCCGCACGTCGACAAAATTCGCTACAACCCAGGTCATCTTTACCATCACGAAACCGAAAAACCATGGCAGGAGAAAGTCCGCTTCATCGCTGGCATCGCACGGGACAACGACTGTGCGATCCGCGTCGGCGTGAACTGCGGCAGCGTCGATCCGGCAAAGAAGGATAAATTTGGCGACGAAGACTCCATTTCCCCAATGTTGGAAAGCGCCCTTGAGCATTGCGAATTCCTCGATTCGATCGACTTCACGCGCTATTGCGTCAGCCTCAAAGACTCGGATCCCGCCAAGGTGATCGAAGCCAATAAACGTTTTGCAAACAGCCGCCCCGAAATCCCATTACACCTTGGCGTCACCGAGGCCGGCATGCCGCCCGAAGGCATCATCAAGACTCGGATCGCTTTCGAACAGCTGATCGGCATCGGAATTGGAGATACCGTCCGAGTCTCGCTAACACTGCCAAACAAACGTAAGGGCGAAGAGATCGAGGCCGGCCATTCGATCGTCGATGACATTTACGCCGGACGCGTGCGCAGCGTGGTGACCTTCGATCCCAATACGCTTAATATCATCTCCTGCCCCAGCTGTTCGCGCGTGGAGAACGAGGCGTTTGTGGATCTGGCCGAACAAGTCAAAGAGATGACGCAATACGCGAAAGAACATGCCATCACGATCGCGGTGATGGGATGCCGCGTCAACGGACCTGGGGAAACCGACGATGCCGACCTGGGGCTTTGGTGTGGTCCCAAGGTCGTCAATCTAAAAAAGGGAACGCAAGAATTGGGAGCCTTTGGCTATGATGAAATTCTGCCAAAGCTTAAGAATGAGTTGGATAAGTTGATCGCTTCTTAGCGATAGTCACGAAATAAGATCCTGATTCCCAAGCCGAATGCCTCAGTTCACAAATTTTCTCGCACCGCCATGATCAACACCCTCTTCATTCCCGAACTGCGCGAGATGCTGGCGGATCAGAATCTTGAAGAGTTGTCTGGGTTCTGCGTCGCGCTGCATCCGTCGCGCACCGCGATGTTTATGGAGGGGTTGGAGGACGATGAAGTTTGGCAGGTGCTCGAACACACCGACCCCGAAAATGTTGCAGACATCTTCTCCTACTTCAGTCGTGATCGGCAATTGGATTTAATCCAGACCGACCGCAAGGAACAGGCCGCCGATCTTGTTCGGCATCTCCCGTCGGACGATCGGGTCGACCTTTTACAAGGCATCGACGACAACGTACGGACGTCGCTGCTGGATCTGCTGCCCGTCGAGGACCGTCGCGACATCATGCGGCTTAGCCAATATCCTGAGGGCACCGCCGGCGCGGTCATGACGACTGAAATTGCGATGCTGATGGAGAACCTGTCAATTCGCGAAGCCGTTGATGAGATTGGCCGACAATCCGAGCACTACGAAACGATCTACTATTTGTATATCGTGGACGAAGAAGAGCGTTTGCAGGGATTGGTTTCGGCGCGGCAGTTGCTGCTGCGTATGAAGGCTCCCGAAACGAAGTTAGCCGACATCATGGAGACCGATTTGGTCACCGCGCTGGTGATGGAAGATCAAGAAGATGTCGCCGAAAAGGTCGCGCGTTTGGACTTGTTAGCCATTCCGGTGATTGACTCCAGCCGACGTTTGGCCGGGATTATCACGCACGATGATATTATCGACGTCTTCCGCGAAGAAGCCACCGAAGACGCTCATCGTAGCGCCGCGATGGAACCGCTGGCGGAAAGCTATTTGCGGACCTCTTTGCTGACGCTCAGTTGGAAACGCGGTCTGTGGTTGGCGATCCTCTTTTTCTGCGCGCTGCTGACGGCGTTTGCTTTGGAACGCTATGAGCGGATCACCGAGGAAATCCAGTGGCTGATTTTGTTCATTCCGCTGATCATCAGTAGTGGCGGCAACTCCGGCAGCCAATCGGCGACGCTGATCATCACCGCGCTGTCGCGCGATCATATTAAACTGACCGACTGGGCCAGCGTGATTCGGCGTGAATTGGTGATGGGGCTTCTGTTGGGATTTGGGCTGGCCGTTTTGGGATTGCTGGCCTCGTGGTGCCTAGTACCTGCGGAACAGCAAGCCAATAATTGGATGTCGATTCTCGTGGTGCCGATTACCCTGATCTTGGTCGTCATCTCGGGAACGCTCAGCGGTTCAGTTTTGCCGTTGGTATTCGAACGAATCGGCTGGGACCCCGCGATCATGAGCAATCCCTTTGTCGCCGGCATCGTCGATATTCTGGGGATCGTTATCTATATGACCGTTGCGGTGACATTGGTGGGCATTGGCCATTAGTGGGTGGTAGGTTACTTTCGCCTGACGATGACCAGATTCTGGTTGTAGAGATTTTTATCGTGTTCGGTGATTTCTCCAGCTGGAGAAAACAGTAAGAACGCGGCTTCTTTGCTGATGTCACTGAACTGTTACGGGCCGAATTGCAGTCGCATTTTAATGCTGCTTTTGACGCAATAGCTGTCGAATTGTCTTACGATTCTTACAGCGTTAACTCGGCCCAGATTACCTCGCCAATTTATCCCG
>CALDEW010000120.1 GCA_937942355.1 uncultured Pirellulaceae bacterium
TATCAAGCGGCGAAGACAAAAAGATGTGGTAAAACCTAAGGTGGGAACCGGCCCTACAAACTGAAACTCACGTTTGACAAAAGATCAGCCGCACGTGTTCGCGTGCGGCTTTTTTGGTCGCGCAGTCACTCACGTGGTGGCTAGAAGCCTTCGTAACCAACCGATAGACTAGAAATCATGAACACCGACTCAACCTACGACTCAAATGCCTCGTCGCCGACAAAATCGACGGCGCTGAGTGACTTTATCATCTGGGTGGATGGCGTTGGTGGTTTTCTCGTTTGCTGCGGCCTGCAGAATAAACTTGGCCAAGCCATCCCCGATTCCGAAGTCACCGTTCCGTTGCGGGGCGATCTCGATCGGGTCCACGCCAGAATCGATACGGTCCAAGACCGTCACTTGTTGCATTCGATTGGATCAGTGTCGGTTGATGGGTATCCGTTACGCGAACCGGCAGTGTTGATTCATGGCCAGACGATTCAACTCGGTGATACCGTGGCTATTGGTTACCGCAAACCTCACCCTTTGAGCTCGACAGCCGTACTGGATTTTGTTTCCAGACATCGAACGTTTCCTTGGTCCGACGCGGCGCTGATTGCGGGCGACTCGATCGTACTGGGCAGCCAATCCAGAAATCACATCGTTTGCCCGCGCTGGAAACACGAACTGATTCTTTTTCGCCGACGGGACCAGTGGTTTTGCAAAACCAAGGCCAAGGCATTCCTGGACGGGAAGGCGTTGACTGCCGATTCGGCATTGCAGGATAAAAGTCGTATCGAAGGCGACGATTTTTCGTTTTCCATCGAGGCCATGTGAACATCAAACGATAAACGGCTATCTATCCTTGGGCAAAGTGCACTCAGAGATCGCTATTTTAAGCTATAATAGGGAGCGGTCTTTTGGGGAGTTGGGCGGATGGTGTTTAATCGAATCATGGTAGTGGCAATTCCTCCAGAGCACGATTTACAAACACTGGATTTCGTAGTCGTTTCAACCGGTGGGACGCCTGCATGAAATTTTCTTATCCAAGCGGTGCCAAACCGCTGCAGGGATTCACGATCAAACGCGGCATCGGCGTAGGCGGTTTTGGAGAAGTCTATTTTGCGATCAGCGATGCCGGCAAAGAAGTCGCACTCAAGAAGATCCAACGTAATCTGGACGTGGAGCTGCGTGGCGTCCGCCAATGCTTGAACCTGAACCACGTCAACTTGATTTCGCTGTGGGATATCAAGACCAACGACCGCGGTGAAAGCTGGGTCGTGATGGAATACGTGCCGGGCGTTTCCCTGCGTGATGTGATCGAGGCTTTTCCAAAGGGCATGCCCGAAACAGAGATCAAGAAGTGGTTTGCCGCCACGGCATCGGGCGTCGCGTACCTGCACAAACATGGAATTGTCCATCGCGATCTCAAGCCTGGCAACATCTTTCGCGACGATGATCAGCACATCGTGAAAATTGGAGACTACGGTCTGTCAAAATTCATCGCTTGCAACCGCAAATCTGGGCAAACCGAAGCCGTGGGTACTTTCCACTACATGGCCCCTGAAATTGGCAATGGCGTTTACGGAAAAGAAATTGACATCTACGCGTTGGGAATTCTTCTCTATGAGATGCTCACCGGCGACGTACCGTTTAATGGTGAAAGCTCGCAAGAGATCATCATGAAGCATCTCACCGCGAACGTCCCGCTTGAAAAAATCCCTCCGGCCTTTCATCGCGTGACACTTAAATCGCTGAATAAGGATCCGCAGTACCGCTATTCTTCGGTGCAGGCGATGGTGAAAGAACTGCCATGGCGCGACCTTGCGACCAACAGTGAAACGATCACCGCTCAATATGCAATGGGCCATCCTTCGTTGATGGCGTCCTCTGGCTGCGACAGTCAACCGCCGGTCAGCTACGGCAAGGCGAAGATTGCACCGATCTTCGTCAGCGGAGACGCGATTGAGATCTTACGGGAAGACATTGTCTTTGGCGCAGTTGAGCAATCGCCAACAATGCGCGAACCGGAGCCCGTGATCGTCCCCAATCCTGCGATCCACAAATCAACATCGCCGCATCCAGGCGCGAAAAAATCCTTGGATGTTGGTCCGGACGATTCAACGGGCACCGAAGATCCAATCAAAGTTCTGCAAACCAATGGCATTGAAACAGCGCCCAGAGACAGCGTCGGCGCGGAACCACACGTTTCAGAACGTATCACATCGGTCGGTCGCCGCACAGAAATCGACGCACGTGTTTCGATAGTCGATGACGAAATGGCCTCAGCCCATCCGCTTATTCACTGGTGGACACACGGCCCTGCGGCCACGATGTTAAAAATGGTTCTCATGGGATTGGCCCTGATCGCAATTTTACTGAAGCCAGGTTTGCTTTTAAAATGCGCTTTCGTCGGCGGGCTGTTTTATCTGATCACCTACGTCAGACGCTATGGTGCGATGCGCGGACACGGTCCCAACTACACCGCTGATGCGGCAACAGGATTTGCGACCGGGACTTCGGCAAAGACTGCGTCATTTAGCGCCGCCGAAATGAAGAAGACGATTTCCACGTTCGGCCTTAGCGCAGCCCAACTACCGGTTGTTCGAGCATGGCTAAGCGCACGTCATTGGCGCGAACGGCTGACGGAGTTATTAGGTTCGCTGTTGGTCGCCGCTTTGTCCTGCATTGTTTTGAACCTAGTTCCGTTCTCCTTGTTGACTCCTAACAGCGCAGGCGGATCCGAGATCGAACCGCTGGTCAATCTATGGGGACGTTATGCGTTTGTGACAACGGTCAGCGTTTTCGCATGCTGGATCGTATTGGCCAGCGGGAAACTATGGGAACTGACCAGCGGTGAGGTGTGGCTAAGACGGGTCGCGATGGTGGTTATTGGATCAGTGATCGGAATCGCCGGCTGGACGGCTGCCGATTTTTATGGGATTCCACTATCCGACGCCAACAATATCAATCGACCAGAGCTTACTGAGTTGCAGATCAGCGGAATCCCCGTGATCCCCGCTTACTTGGTCTTCTTCATGGTGCTCTTTGGTGCGCTGCGTTGGTGGTACCAAGTCGACCCGCTGCGGAAAACGCGATTGAGCCTGTGGACGGTGGGGCTGTGTTTTGTCTGGGCAGTCGTCTTCAGCCACGTTTTGGGGCGGTCGTCGATCACGCATGGTTTGTTCGCGATCGTGGTCTCGACGTCACTGCAACTTTCAGCACCCTGGATCGGCGAGGAACAACGAAAAATAATCGTATCCGCCGTCGGTCAACAACGATAGGCAATTGAGCAACAGCGCTGTTATGCTTTAATGGTGATCGGCAACCACTTCGAAATGCGTTTGACTATGAAACCAGTTTACGATGCTCCGATAAGGTTCGGTTTCAGCGCTTTGAAATTCTTAGTGTCCTTGGTGATTGTCGTCAGCGCAGCTTACGGAAGCGAATCCGCCGGCGCACAACAGGAGTCAGCCGCACCCAACTGGATCCAACAAGGCAGTTTTGAAGAGGGGGA
>CALDEW010000121.1 GCA_937942355.1 uncultured Pirellulaceae bacterium
AAAACAAAGGAACATCCGCGCGGCCATATTCTGTTCGTGGATACGCCGACGCTGACGATTTACCGCGCTCCGGAAGAGTCTGCCAATGGAGCCGCTGTGATCGTTTGCCCGGGTGGCGGATACAACCTGTTGGCTTGGCAACACGAAGGCGTCGCGCTGGCGGAGTGGTTTAATTCGATTGGCGTGTCGGCGTTCGTGCTGAAATATCGAGTGCCGCGCCGCAGCGCGGACAACATGCATTGGGAACCCATGCAGGACGTACAGCGCGCTGTTCGACTGGTACGTCACAGTGCGGAGAAATACAAAATCGACAAGGACCGCATTGGCGTCCTGGGATTCTCAGCAGGTGGACACCTCTCGATCATGTCAGCAGTCCAATACGACACCAAGTGTTATGATCCGGTTGATGATATTGATACCATCAGTGCCCGCCCCAATTTTGCATGCCCGATTTACGCTGCCTACTTGGGGGAAGGATATCGTGACGACGCAGCTGAGTTGGGCCCGCTGGTCACGGTCACGAAAAAAACGCCGCCGATGTTCATGGCCGTAACGTGGGGGGACAAAATGCGCGGTGCGCAGTCGGCGCTGCTGCTGTCAAGGCTTAGGGAACACAACGTTCGGGCCGAATTACACGTCTACCAAAATGGCGGGCATGGCTATGGAATTATCGACAAGAAGTTACCCGTATCAAAGTGGCATCATCACTTGGCGACGTGGCTGGAGTTCAATGGTTATTTCAAGAGTGCCGATGTCGATTCTAAAGAAAAGGATGAAGAGAATCAGCGGTGAGCTTTACCCCTGAGTCTTCATTCCTGCGTCAAAGCTGCGGGGCTTTTGATTTGGGGTGATGCCGATTGCTGCTGTTTCATCGTAAGTTCAATCTCTGAGGCCGAAACAGGGCGACTAAAGAAGTACCCCTGATACTCATCGCAGTCAAAGTTCTTCAAGAAATCAAGTTGGGCGTGTGTCTCAACGCCCTCGGCTAACACCTTCAATCCAATCGCTTTCCCGAGTGCCACGATGCTGGTCGCGATCACGCCATCATCACGATCGGGAATATCTTTGACAAATGCTCTGTCAATCTTCAAACGGTCAATCGGGAACTGACGCAGGTAAGCCAATGAGGAATATCCTGTTCCAAAATCATCAATGCTAATGCTTGCCCCTAGCTCTTTTATTCGATTGAGGCGGTCAACTGCTTGTTGCACATCTGTGATAAGCAGACTTTCGGTAATTTCAAAATCGAGCTGTTCCGCAGATAGTCCAAATTCACGAATGGGTTGCTCAATCGTTTCGTTAAATCCATCGTCATTAAATTGAATGGCACTAATATTGATCGAGACGTCTAATTCAATGCCGTTGTCTTTCCATTGTCTCAATTGCCGGCATGATTCCCATATGACCCATCGTCCAACGGCGATAATTTGACGACTTTTTTCCAGCAGAGGAATAAACCGTGCGGGTGAGACCAGTTTGCCATCGGACCGCCATCGCAACAACGCCTCGACACCGATGATGGAGTTGGTGTGAAGGCAAACTTGCGGTTGGTATACAAGAAAAAATTCGTCGTTTATTATCGCCATTGATAGTTTGTCCAGCATTTCCCTTTCACTAACCAAGATGTCGGTCATCTGGGATTCGTAAAAGGCGAGGCCTGTTTGGGTACTTTTGGCGACAAACATAGCGGTATCAGCGAATGCGAAAAGATCCGTCGCGTTGTCTGAATCTATCGGGCAAAGTGCGACGCCAACACTAGCGGTCAGAGGAACATCTATCTCATCGTCAATCCAATAGCGACCGTCGAGAGCTTTACAGATTTGTGTCGCACGTGACCTACCATCATCAACACTGTCAACGCTAGAGAATATCACGCAAAATTCGTCTCCACCCAGCCGCGCGACAATGGCATCGGGAAAGTTTTTCCGAAGCCGATCCGAAACCATTACTAACGCCCGGTCTCCAATAAGATGGCCAAGCGCATCATTGATTTTTTTGAAGCCATTTAGGTCGATAACGGCCAAGGCCATTTGCTCCCCGCGCTGCTTGGCGTCTGCAACAGCACTTTCCAGGCGGACTTGGAATTGATGCCGATTCAACAACCCCGTCAACGAATCGGTGGTAGCAAGCTTTTCAAGCTTAATGCTCTTCAATTTTAGGCTTGTACTCAAATCCTTGAGAACTTTCGTCCGTTCGCGAAAGAACGCTTCGCCTTGTTGACAACACAGAAACCAACATGCCGACACCCCGCAGTTGAGAGTGAGTTCGTCAAGTCGGTGCAGCCATAGTTCTGCGATACCGTGTGCTTGCCAATAATACACTGTGTGCCCAATGAAGCTGACCAGCATCCAACCAAAGGCAGCGCGAACGCCCAGCAGCTGGTAAGAAAATAAGATTGAAACCGGAAAAAAGAACATGGTGTTGGCGAGACACGGATCGCACATCGCTACGAGAATCAAACCAACTCCGGACGAAGCTAGGCTGGCGTTGAGTACGTGTCTGCAATCGCGTTCACTGCACTTTGGCTCCAAAAGCGTGATCATTAACATGACTCCTGACTCAATCAGGCAAATCAGTGCAGGTGTTGGCATTTCTCGAACGAAGAAGAAAATCGCGAAGAAAAGCCAAGTCACCATTTGGACCCAGACCATTCGCCAGACACGCTGTGCGCGCAGGTTTTGGATGCCGTCTTTAGAGAGCAACGGATCAGCAGTCTTAGTTGTTAAGGACGAGCGAGACAATGTAGTCAGCACGAGGAAAAATGTGGGAAGGGTTCCAAGATTACAGTTCTTGGTATAGCGTCGGCTGGAGTTAGCCGTAGAAAAGTAGGTTCTGCGCCAGACACAGAAGTAGAATACTGCTAAATCTGAAGAGATTTTTCGCAATATTTGGCTCGGTTACCCCACCCTCAAGGGGCAACGATCATTACAACCGCGCTAATCGGCAATTCGCCTAGGGAGCGGTCCCAAGAGAAAGTGACGGCGTTCAGAACTGAAATTCGCTACGAAAATTCTTGCAAAAGGTAGGGGTAGGGTTGGTGGACACTTTCAGCACTTGGGCCAGACTAGTTCCCAATGCCGATCAGCACAGGATCGTGGTCCGAGCTACGGAAAGGATCGGCTTGGTAAAGCACTTTGGGGTTATATTCTTCGTTATAATCAAGAA
>CALDEW010000122.1 GCA_937942355.1 uncultured Pirellulaceae bacterium
CGTTTACCTTCTGCATGATGACGGCAGGATCATCCTCAGTCATCGCGATGCTGTTGTAACGCAACACCATGCGGATGCCGGCCCTCTCACAGTGGTTGGCGATAACTTTTTTGACTTCGTTATAAGTGTCGAAGTGCAAACGTGCTTCTCGCTTCATCAGCTCACGCATGACGCCGCGCTGTTCGACTTCCTTGGCCGCCGACTTTTGCGCCAGGCGAGTTTCTTCTGCTTTGAATTCTGGAGAAGATGGCTCTAAACCTTGGAGACCTTGAGCTTCGACTTGCAGCTCGCGCTGAAGCTGCTGTGTTTCAGCCTTAAACTCTTCGGCTTCGGTCTTGAGCGCTTGGAGTTGCTGTCCAAAGACAGGATGGCTCTTGAAGACTTTGCCGATGTCGATCAGGGCGACACTGGTTTGAGCAAGAACGGGTTGCGTAAACCCTAGAGCAACCACACATGCGGTGGCAGTCAATACAACAGACGTTGCGATTGTTCGCTTTGATAACACTTTCAGCACTCCTTGCCGTCGTGAATATTGGATCGATCGAATTCGGCCATCCATTGGCCAAAACATTTCCGATCAGATCGCGTTAAATTGTAGGTTATTAGGTGGTCGTTTCTTCAATGAAGAACCACCGGTTAAGCATTTTGCCTAGGTTTGACGATTGAGTAAAGCCCGAAATGTTTTGCTGGCACTTTTAAAATTTGTCCAAGTTTAGCTTCCGGATTTGAGAACTGTTCCAAGTGCATCGTTACGTCTTAATTTCGAGGTAGTGGATGAGGCTACGAATCCTGCAGCTGCATTAAACGATCAATTCAAGGGCAAGGGAGAGGCAGGACTCGTTGCCTCATCCACTACCCCCAACCCTAACTAAGCAGTCCTGTGGGCAATCGAGCTTGCGGGCTCGCTGCTTCGTAAAGTGCGTGACGACCGACTCGGTGACGAATAGTCAACCGTAGAAGTAAAAGTTTCTCTCAGTTCATCCGCCAATTCGTTGTACCGCGAATAGAACGATCGCGCTAACAACGCCAAGTACAGATTCATGCCGATTGATAGCAGTGCGATGAACCACAGTGCACGAACTAGTTTGTCCGAAGCACCAGTGCTTACCGATTGCTGGCCATGGTCGACACCAAAATCGTTTCTTCCTGACCGCATCGACATGTCAGCGACACCTTTATTATTTAAATAAGAACTGCCGACGCTGGCATAACGATCTCCGACATACCCGGCCCGACCTGCGGCCAGGTTTCCGCCTAGCGTACTGCGAACTTCACCGTCGTCGATGAATGTTTTGACGGTTCTGCCACCGTTGTTAAGTTTGGCCTGGGCAAGCTGGAGTTGCTGCTTTTGATACTCATTGTCCACTTTATTTTCCAACGCCGCCAACTCATTCGCTTGCTGCATTGCCGCAAATTTCTGATTCAGCCGAGCCACCTGATCGAGGTTGCCTTTCGCGTATTGCGAAAATCGTGGATCATTTGGATCACCGAGAAGCTCAGGCGTGGCGTAACTTCCTAAATTTGGCAATGCGTAATTGTTTCGATCAGAATTCCGTCGGTCAGCATATCTTTCGGTCACCAAAGGCGAACCAAACTCACGTAATCGGTTCCGCGTATAGGGGCGATACTGGCGATTCTGATTGATGGCCGTTTCCTCGCGCACCCAATTCACATCATTCGCAGGATACGACTCGGCACGGTATTGCTCACGCTCCAGTTCACGGCGACGCTCAGCAATTTCACGTGTTTCTCTGGCAAGGTCACGTTGCCACTGACTGAGTTCAGCAAAACCTTCATCGAGTTCGCGTTTACCTTCTTCCAACACATCGCGTCGCAACCTACCGGGATCAAGACGATCACCATAAGTGACATCCCGAGAAGCTTCCCGGCGATCAATAAAACGGTCGCGTGTGCCTAAGGTATCGTCACGATAAGTATCGGACATGCGATCTTGGTAGTCTCGGCGGAGCGCTGACGTCCGATAAAGATTATCGCGCGAGTCTCGCCGGTCGGTGATTCTGTTGGATCGGTTCCTTTCAGAATCCGGTAGATACCAATCCCCATCCCCTCGGCGCCCCCGATCGTTTGACCGGGAGTCAGTCAAGCGGCGTTGCGGTCGACGGTTGTCCACTACATCGCGGCGGTTATAGTCCCGATCCGAGCTTGAATAGGCGGCTGCGTTACCAATGGGCTCACGTGTGAGATCGACTTTTTCGTTGTTGGCCGAAACGTATCTCAGCACGACGCCACGCACATCATGGCGGTCAAAGTCATCCAACGTATATGAGCCTTCTTCGATTCGTTGAAGTGCGTAATCATCAAGGTCAATCACCAAGTTACCTTGGTAAGTGCTGATTTGCGATGAAAAAATCTTTGATTGATTACTGCCGCTGCGGACACGCTGGGCATCTCCAAAGAGACGGATTTGATCGCTTCGGGCTTGCTCGGCAGTCAAAAAAGACTGGAGATATCCGGCTTGTTTCAGCTGGTTTTCATATTCCGGCGTGAGGTGCAGGTCGAAAATACTGGAGACGGGTCGAGACCGATTGGAAACGTTCCGGATGTTCGCGGCTTGGTTGTTGCCGTTTCTGGTGTTTTGGTAATTGGAGTTCTGCGCACGACTGTTTCGCGACGGCAATACGCTGGTGGCCGAACGTTGAGACGATTGGGCCGAAAAACGTTGCTGCTCTTGAGCGACACTGCGCGTGCCGGTGTTACGCGTGCTCGTGTTACGGTAGGCCGGATTGTTCTCTGGGCCAATGAACGAGCGCTGGCGTTCGCCTTCTTGCGGTAGATCACCCCCGTCATCCATGATGACATAATTATCGGTGTCGGTATCGACGCGCGAGTTGCTTTGTAACGCCGCTAAACGAGTCTGATTCGTGCGAGGCGCTGAACTCGATTGCGATGAAAATCCGGATATCGTTCCGGAAGTAGACTGTGGCGCAAACGAATCCTGCTGCCCCCGTTGGTTGGGGGTAAAATCGCTCTGAGACTGCTGTGCATAGACCATCCCGGTCGACACAAACATCAGCAGTGCTGTCAAAAATCCCTTCATGGATTCGCTCCAAACATATTTATCCGTAAATTGAGTGGTTATATTAGCCATTTTTCGGGGTTGGCGTAAATAGCGGTTTCAGCGAAACTTGGACACGACATGGAGGTTAAAACTTCTCAAGTGTCACGCTATCGCTTGTTCTCTCATGCAATACTATGCCACAGCTATCATTTGTCATTCCCGCCTTCAATGAAGAAGAATCGTTGAGGCAACTGCATAGCGAAATTTGCGTCGTCGCTGAAACCGAAGGCTACGATCATGAGATCATCTTCGTCGACGATGGTTCGACTGATAGCACTTGGTCCGTGATGGAATCTATCGCCGAGGAACACGCCAACGTCCGAGCACTCCGTTTTCGAACCAACTTTGGCAAAGCCGCCGCGCTGCGGGCGGGTGCTGCGGCAGCAGAAGGTGAACTGATCGTGACGATGGACGCAGATCTGCAAGACGATCCTGCCGAGCTACCGAAATTGCTCGAGAGACTGGGAGAGGACTTTGATCTTGTCAGCGGTTGGAAAGCCGTCCGCAACGACCCCGTCAATAAAACCTTGCCTTCGAAAGTCTTCAATTGGCTGGTTGGAGTTCTAACAGGCGTGAAACTTCACGATCACAACTGCGGTTTTAAAGTCTACCGCCGCGCGGTTTTCGAAGAGGTCAAACTTTATGGGGAAATGCACCGTTTCGTACCGGTGTTGGCGTCCGCCAAAGGTTTTCGCGTTACCGAAATCCCCGTCAACCATCGGGCTCGTCAACACGGATATTCGAAGTACGGCCTGCGGCGACTGCCCAAAGGTTTTCTAGATTTATTAACCGTCAGTTTCCTGACCGGATTCAATCAGCGGCCTCAGCATTTGCTGGGCATGTTTGGTTTAGCCTCGTTCAGCCTCGGTGGGTTGGGCATGTTCTGGATGTCAATCTATTGGATTCTGCGGATGACCATATATCCTGATTGGACGCCACTGCATCAGCGCCCGATCGTTTTATATGCTTTAGGAGCACTGATTTTGGGTACCCAATTATTGTCGATGGGTTTTCTGGCTGAGTTGATCGTGAACAAGGGTCAGTCGCGCGAGGAACCTTATTCGATTTCCCAAACCGTAGGATAGGCTGCCAGTCCCTTTCGTCAGATAACTTTTTCTATGTCTCAAACCAATGACGCCCAATGCGTTTCTGAACTGCCCGCGTTTTGCCAACAGCGGCATTGGTCGATCTATTGGATTTTTATCGTCTGCTCCTTCGCGCTGGTGAGCGGCAAAATCGCAACGGTCCAAAACTACCTCAGCAAAAAAGAAACTCCGTTCTTCAGCGCCAACGACCGCAGTCGCTGGGCCACGATTCGGGCGCTTGGTGACGACAACGTTTTTGAAATTGATGACGTCATCGCGCGCGGGCAAACCGTCGATTGGAATACGATCGACAAAGTCCAGCATCTTGGCAGAGACGGGCAGATGCACTCGTATTCCAGCAAACCACCGTTGCTTCCGACGATGATGGCGTACTTGTACAAGGCAGTCAAATTCTTCAGCGGCAAGACGATCACCGAAGACACGTTTTTCGTAACGCGCACCTTGCTGCTGATCGTCAACGCGCTGCCATGGGGGCTGTTTCTCTTCTTTTTGGCCAAAACGATCGACTGTATCGCGGTGCGCGATTGGAGCCGTTACTTTGTATTAGGTTGTGCAGGATTTGGCACTTTCCTGACCACGTTTTCGGTAACGCTGAGCAATCATTTGCCGGCCGCGATTGCGACGATGGCCTGCGTTTATGCACTTCTGCGAATCAGCCGAGGACAAGAGACGCGTTTACCAAAAGCGACTTGGTTTACTTTCTTCCTGGCCGGTTTATCAGCCGCGTTTGCATTTGCTAATGAAATGCCTGCGCTGTCGCTGTTTGCCATCGCGTTTGTCGTTTGCCTGATTCAGTCACCTCCAAAAACGATGACGGGTTTTGTTCCGGCAGCGGCGCTGGTGATCGCGGGATTCTTTGGGACTAACTTCTGGGCGCATGGCACCTTGATCCCCGCCTACGCCCATCGCAGCGACGGCGCGACCGTCGCAACAATCGAAATCGAAAAACCTATCGCCGCGATCGGGCAACTGGAAAAAGGTAAGCTGCCGGAGTCTATCAAGGCAGAGCTTCCCGATGGTTACCGCTTTAGCACCGCCGAAGTGACGCCAGGCGATTGGTCTTCGACTCCTGACAACACGCAGCGCTGGCTGGTTCGAGACCGAGTGACGAACAATCAATTCGTCATCGCCAAAGTGGATTCGTCGGATGATTTTCAAGTTCGTCAGCGCGGCAACTGGTATGAGTATCCGCGCAGTTATTGGCTAGCGTCTAATCGATCCAACCGTTCGCAAGTGGATCGTGGCGAACCGGATCAGTTGGCTTACACGTTTCACGTTTTACTTGGGCATCACGGTATCGTTTCGCTCACCCCGATCTGGATCCTGTCTTTAGCTGGGATGATCAGTCTTTGTTTCGCAGCGCATCTGAAACTGCGCTGGTTTGGTTTTGCTTCGATCGCGATCACAGTCGCCGTCATCGCGTTCTACGTGGCTCGGCCAGAGATCGACCGCAACTACGGCGGCCAGTGCAGCGGTCTTCGATGGACCTTTTGGATGATCCCGATTTGGCTTGTTTGCATGCTGCCGATCGCGGATTGGTTGGGCCAATCAAAGACCGGCCGCTTCTTCTGCCTGACGTTGCTGGCAATCAGCGTCGTCTCAGCGGGGATCTCGCACTTGAATCCTTGGGTCCACCCATGGATTTACGATCTTTGGATGGCTTTTGATCTCTAAAGCGTCTTGAATCGGGCGTGTTTCCGAACCAGCGTTTAAAAAGATCTAGTATTTGCAAAAACGGAGACCAACCGCTTACCCGTTCAAAGCTGCGATATATTGAAATTAAGCCAGAACGACGACTTACCAAAGTCGAAAGCTCTCCTGGAAAAATTGCAAATCGCCGACGAGGAAGGTGTTACAATTGGCGAAACGATCTCAGAAAATCCGTATTCTCTCCCGGCAGGAGAAGCGATTAAAGGACAGACTTGGTGTACTTCCGAGCAAGATACTACGATCCACAAACAGGCGAGTTCATCAGCCGCGATCCGCTGGAGTATGTCGATGGTATGTCACTCTATCGAGGGTACTTCGTGCCAAATGGAATGGATCCTAATGGAATGAACGATATTGCTGTGGTGTGGGGGACTGCATTGGCCGAACCTTCGCCGATTGGTGAAGCCGCTGCTGGCGTTTACACAGTCGCCCGCGTAACCTCTATGGTTGCCGCACTGATAGGTGTAGGGGATATAGTACGGAGATGCTTTTGCCACCAACGACACCCTCATTACCAACAGTGCAGGTGGCTTGATCAAACAAAAACACCAATCAGCGCCCTTAAATCTTCAATGCGAAAAGTCGCTGGCTGGTCAGGGCCTCACATTCAGAAGATACGCGAATTAGGTGCAGCCAAGAAGTGCCCAGGTGGCTCGAAGGGAGTCAGATTCGCGGCTGAAGTGCTGTATTACTATCAAGATCCCGTTTCAAGAAAGTTTATCACTTACACTGTTGACTTTCCGGTTAATTGCTGTGCCTGTTGCAATCGCTTCCTAACCGGAGTTTCGTGCAGACAAATTCACCCCGACAAAGGCTCAGGCGGTGTGCCGTTGCCACCTCCACGTTGATCATGACAAAACTATTTTCAATTCCGATAGTGGACAAAAATCGCAATTCTGGTTCGATTTCGCTTACGCTGATCGAAAAAAACATCGACTTTGTCTGGGCTGATTTGGAGGTTGCTGAGCAACTGTGGAGCTTTAAAGTTCGTGGTGGATGGGCAATAGATGAATTACTTCGGTTCTCCAGCTGTAAGGATTATACATCATTCGAGCTTTTATCTGCCGATGAATCAGTCAGCATTAGGATTAGTAGCGATGGCCTTGAATCTTTTGTCAACGTCTCTATCAACCCAATTCACCATGACCATCAAAATGACAGCGTCTCCGAGTTTCTGTCTGGGGACCGAAAATTACGAGATAGCGATTCGCTACGCTTGGCTTCGAAAACTGTGTCAAATTTATTAAGTTGTGGGATGGGGTAAATCGATGTCCTAATTCCGATGGCAAAGAAGATAGGTGAACGATTTAAGGTGTCAGCGACGGTCTT
>CALDEW010000123.1 GCA_937942355.1 uncultured Pirellulaceae bacterium
CAACGATCGCTCCGACGCTGTACGAGACCGATCAAGTCAGCAGCAACGTCATCCCTAGCGAGGCAATTGTATTTTTGGACTGGCGCAACGTGCCGTCCGAAACGCCCGAACATGCGATCGCCGAATTGGAAAAACTGGCAGCCGACTGTGGTGAGCTCGAAGTTTCGGTAACGCGGCAGCTGAGAAAAACCTATCCCGGCCCCAGCCAAGACTTCGCGTCAATCTTCCCTCCATTTTCCACCCCCAACGATCACGCGCTGGTTGCAGCCGTAACGCCAATTATCGCCGAAGCGACTGGCCAACCGGTGGTGCCTGACGTGTGGAATTTTGCCACCGACGGCGGTCACATTCACGCTGCGGGAATCCCCGTGATTGGAATTGGCCCCGGCGATGACGCGCTGGCCCACACCAATCAAGAAAGAATCGCCATCGCAGATCTGGAACTGGGCAGCGCGATTTACGGCCCTATGATCGGAGCCATGATGGAGTCACTGTCGTAGTAGCCTGCCGCCCAAACGGCCGACGGGCTTGAGGGCAAAATTCCATCCAAAGGACAGGTTTTGGCAATTTTTGAGTTTTCTGGTGAACCTTTGCTTGCTTCTTGACGACTTAGTGTTAAAGTTACACTAACAAAGCTGAGAGGCGGAAGACATGAGCCAATCGAGAAAGAACAGCGTATACGACACGTCCTTAAGCCTACTGACTGATCTCTATCAGTTGACGATGGCCTATGGCTACTGGAAGCAAGGGCATGCGAATAAGGAGGCCATATTCCATCTGTTCTTTCGCAAAAATCCCTTCCAAGGTGGCTATGTTGTTACCGCAGGCCAGCAATTGGTTACCGATTTTCTGCGCGATTTCCGTTTCGGCGAAGATGATATCGCTTACCTTGCCACGATCGAAGGAAACGATGGGGCTGCCTTGTTCAGCTCCGAATTCCTCAACTACTTAAGGGAACTTGAGCTGATCGTCGATGTCGAAGCGATGCCAGAGGGGACGGTGGCCTTTCCGCATCAACCGTTGCTGCGCGTCAGAGGCCCGATGCTGCAGTGCCAGTTACTCGAAACGGCGTTGTTGAACATCATCAACTTTCAGACCCTGATTGCGACCAAGGCAGCTCGCATTTGTCGCGCAGCAGGAGACAACCCTGTACTCGAGTTCGGTCTACGCCGAGCGCAAGGCATCGACGGAGCTCTATCGGCAAGTCGCGCGGCATACATTGGTGGTTGTGCGGCGACCTCAAACGTGCTGGCCGGGAAAAAGTATGGTATTCCGGTCAAAGGAACGCATGCCCACAGTTGGATTATGTCTTTCGACGACGAACAGGAAGCTTTCGAAAACTATGCCGCAGCAATGCCCAACAATTGTGTCTTTTTGGTTGACACCTATGACACGCTTGAAGGCGTTCGCAAAGCCGTCCGCGTCGGAGAGCAACTGCGCGACAAAGGCTATCAGATGGTTGGCATTCGTTTGGACTCAGGCGATCTTGCCTACCTGAGCATCGAGGCCAGAAAGATGCTTGACGCAGCTGGTTTTCCTGATGCGGTGATCGTAGCCAGCAATGACTTGGACGAACATTTGATCGCGAGTCTGATCAACCAAGATGCCGCCATCACGGTGTGGGGTGTAGGCACCAAGCTGGTGACGGCCTTCGACCAGCCGGCCCTCGGTGGTGTCTATAAATTAGGGGCAGTCCGCGACAGCGCCGATGCAGGGAGCGATTGGGTTCCCAAGGTCAAACTTTCTCAGCAGTCGATCAAAACGTCAACGCCTGGAATACTCCAAGTTCGACGGTTCCGCGATTCTTCCGGAGCAATAGCCGACATGATCTTTAACGAGCTTCAGGGTCCTTCGGCAACGATGATTGACCCGCTCGATCCAACGCGGCAACGGAATCTGGATGATGCCGATTCCAGCGCAGATCTGCTGCGGCCGCTGGTCAGGCGAGGCCAAGTCGTCGCGGAGGCCGAATCACTGGCTGCCATCCGTGAACGCGTTGGGACTCAGCTGGAACAGTTCCACCGAGGCGTGCTGAGGCTTGACAATCCACACCGCTATCCGGTGGGGCTAGAGAAGCAATTGTATGACTTGAAATCGAAGCTGGTGTTGGAAGCTCGGAGTTAGGTATGGCATATAAATACGAATTCGCTCGACCGGCGCTGACGGTTGATTGCGTGGTATTCGGATTGGACGACGAGGGCCTGAAGGTTCTGTTGATCGAGCGCGCCCTTGAGCCTTTCCGTGGTCGCTGGGCGATACCGGGGGGCTTTGTCCGAGTGGACGAGTCGCTGGATGATGCGGCGCTGCGTGAGCTTCAAGAAGAAACGGGTTTGAAGAAAGTCTTCCTTGAGCAGCTATGCACCGTCGGAACGCTTGACCGCGATCCGCGTGAACGCGTCGTCACGGTCGCTTACTATGCACTGGTACGGCTTAGCAACCATCGGGTTCAAGCCGCCACCGATGCTCGGGAGGCGTTGTGGTTTGCGATGGATGACCTACCGACATTGGCTTTCGATCACGACCAGATCCTTGAGAGCGCGTACGAACGATTGCAGGCAAAAGTTCGGTATCAACCGATTGGATTTGAACTACTGCCTAACAAGTTTACGTTACGTCAGCTGCAATCAATGTACGAGATCATCCTTGATCGCGAGCTGGATAAAAGGAACTTTCGCAAGAAGATTTTGGGGATGGGCGTCCTGACCGAATTGGACGAAGTCGAAGCCGACGTTGCCCACCGAGCCGCTCGTTTATACCGATTCAACAAGGCCGAATATCGTCGTCTGACGAAGCAAGGCTTCAACTTTGAAATTTAGCGTGGCGATCGTCCTTCGATCGTCCACCTGAAAAGAGCCACTATGAACGCATTAATTCTTGTCGACATTCAAAATGACTTTGTCCAAGGCGGAGCCCTCGCGGTGAAAGACGGAAAACGTGTCTTGGAAGTTGCCAATGCTCAAATTCCTCAGTTTGAGTTGGTCGTTGCGACTCAAGATTGGCATCCCCCCAAACACGGAAGTTTTGCCAGTCAGCATGCGGGCGTCGAAGTCGGCGACGTGTTCGATCTCGATGGGCTGGCTCAAACTGCATGGCCCGATCATTGCATCCAGAACACACAAGGGGCCGAATTTGTTCCGGGACTGAACGTCGAAGGCATTCACGAAGTTGTTCAGAAAGGGACGGACCCCAGTGTCGATAGCTACAGTGGCTTCTTTGACAACGGTTGGCGCTGCGAAACTAGATTGAGAGCATTGCTCGAGCAACGGCAAGTATCACACCTCTTTGTAATGGGTTTGGCGACAGACTACTGCGTGAAGTTTACCGTCCTTGACGCGCTGGACTTAGGTTTCCAAACCAGCTTGATCGAGGCCGGTTGTCGCGGCGTCGATCTGCAACCAGGTGATGTTGAAGAAGCGATCGAAGAAATGAAGCAAGCCGGCGCGGCAATTGTCTGAGTACCGGGGCGGAAGAGTCTGCCGGAATCGATAAATGAAATAGAGTACAAAAAAATGAAAATCAAAAATCCAAACCAAGCCAAACGAATTAGCAAACTGTTGAGCCTTGTGCTGCGGCATCAACCGCAATCCATTGGTATCAAATTAGATAACGCTGGTTGGGTCGACGTCGACGCCTTGCTTAACGCGATGCAGCGTCATCGTTCCGGCAAAGGCGTCAATCGAAACATACTCGACCAAGTCGTTGAGTCCAATGATAAACAACGATTCGAATACAGTGGCGACGGCAGCCGTATCCGAGCACGCCAAGGTCATTCGATTGAGGTCAACCTTGGATATGCTCCCGCTGAACCGCCCAAAATTCTTTTCCACGGAACTCCAGATTCGGTGATCCCGAAAATTAGAGAATCGGGTTTGAAGAAAATGGCTCGGCACCATGTTCACCTGCACATCGATGTGGAAACCAGTCGTCAAGTCGGTGCTCGAAGAGGCCGTCCTGTGCTGTTGAAGATCCGCGCCCACCAGATGCACGAAGCAGGGCACGTGTTTTACGTCACCGAGAATGACGTTTGGCTGACTGAAGAAGTGCCACCGGAATTTATTGACTTTCCAAATCCGTTGAGGCAAAGCGATGCCTGATGAAACACCACAAGAGCGCCTCGAACAAGTCCTTCACGAGACGCCTTTCATTCAACTTGTGCAGCGCGGGCGTTGGACGTTCGCGCGGCGGACAAACGATGTCAAAGTTGTTGCGGTGGTTGCCGTCACCGACGACAACAAGTTGCTGTTGGTTGAACAGTTGCGCGTACCGGTGAACGGGAAAGTAATCGAACTGCCGGCAGGGTTGGCGGGAGATACTGGCGATCCAAACGAATCGCTCGAAACAGCCGCGCGGCGTGAGCTGTTTGAGGAAACTGGCTACGTGGCAAACACTTGGAACGCGATCGCGACCGTGACTTCCTCGGCGGGGCTGACCGACGAACAGGTCACGATCTTTCGGGCCAGCAAACTATCGCGGGAGTCGACCGGCGGTGGCATTGAAGGCGAACAGATCACGGTTTACGAAGTTCCTATACCTGAACTTGAAACTTGGCTACAACAGCAATCTGCCAGTGGGAAAATGATTGATAGTCGTGTTTACGCTGCCGTTGTTTGGGCAGCGCGTGATTGAATCCACCTTAGTTTTGACCAGAGGTTAATCATGGCTTTAACAGTTTCGCAACGGGTCGAGGGATCTCTGCTGGGGACGGCTTTGGGGGATTCGATTGGATTGCCATACGAAGGCGTCTCCAGTCGCCGGGCTGCTAAACTACTCGGCGTACCCGACCGGCATCGTTTTTTGTTCGGGCGCGGAATGGTTTCCGACGACACAGAGCATTCCTGCATGGTGGCTGAGGCGATCGCTAACGCCAGCACCGATCCCGCGCTATTCCAAAAGGAACTCGCCCGCCGTTTCCGCTGGTGGCTTGCTTCTGCTCCGGCCGGTGTCGGCAAAGCAACCGCCATATCAATCATCCGACTTTGGCTCGGTTGGTCTCCTAACAACAGTGGCATCTTTTCCGCCGGGAACGGGCCTGCGATGCGAAGTCCCGTTCTGGGTGCTTTGATCGAAGACCGTGACACTTTAAAGTCACTCGTCCGCGCTTCCACTCGTCTGACTCATACCGACCCGAAGGCAGAATACGGCGCGCTTGTGATTGCCGCGATGACGGGGCTGGCTGCGAGCGGACGGCTTGCGGATTCGGGTGTGGTTCGTGATGAAGTGATGTCTACGCTCCCGGTTGATGAACCGGTTGCCCAAGAATTGCGCGGGCTGATCGAACAGGCTATCGAGGCTGCCGATGCTGGCCAGAGTAGCAAACAATTTGCGGCGTCGATCGGGCTTGAGCGGGGGGTGACCGGGTATACCTACCACACAGTGCCGGTCGCCGTGCATGCGAGCCTACGCTACCGTGACGACTTCAAGGAAGCCATCGTCGAAGTTGTTTTGTGTGGAGGAGACACCGACACAGTAGCCGCAATCGTAGGCGGAATTTTAGGGGCTTCCATGGGGCCTGAGGAACTTCCGCAAGATTGGATTGATAGGTTGTGCGAGTGGCCGCGAAGTCCCAGTTATATAAAGCGACTTGCCGAGAGCGTTGTTCAAAGTCTTGAGTCACCCGGCCAGTCGTCCCGTCGGTCGCTGATCTTTCCCGTAGTGGTCCTACGAAACCTTTTCTTTTTCTGCGTCGTGGTGGTTCATATTCTTCGACGGATGCTGCCACCGTATTAGTCACGCAATGAATTCGTAGTGGATTTTGTTAAAAATCCCGGCGGGGCGATAGAAGAAGCTCCTCAGAAAGCCTCCCAAGATTGGATCTCCGTTGGTTGCTGGGCATCTGGATTACCAGCTGCCGGATCTTTAACAAGATCCACTACATGTTTGTTTACTTCAGGTATTTCTGATACGCTGCGACCGCCAGTTCGTCGACGCGGTCATTTTCTGCGTGACCGCTGTGGCCGGCAACGCGCGTGTACTTTACTTTGTGGCGCGACAATTGTTCGTCCAGACGCATCCAAAATTCTTGGTTCTTAACCGGGACGTTTTTGCCTTTTTCCTTCCGCTGCCAACCGTTGGCTTTCCACTTCGGCATCCACTCGGTCATGCCCTTACCCACGTAGACGCTGTCGGTGAACAGCTCCACTACGCACGGACGCTTCAGCGCGGCCAGCCCTTCGATCACCGCCAACAGTTCCATCTGGTTATTGGTCGTATGGGGCAAGCCACCGGACTGCTCGGACTCCTTGCCCGATGGCAAATGCCGCATCAAGTAAGCCCAACCGCCCGGGCCGGGGTTCCCGCTGCAGCCTCCGTCGGTGAACAGGTGGATTTCAATTTTGCGTTCAGTCACGACGGTTCCATGGATAGCTGGTAGGTAATTAGGCAGCAATAGTCTAAGGAATATCGTAGGCCGTACCAAGCCGACAGGCGCAGTTACGGCTGGCCACTGTGTAAAAGCATCCTCCGCCAAAAAGGGAAAAGCAAAATCACGCAAAAGCCGGAGCAGCGCCGACTATCTGTTGGTAACCCAATGCCCTAATGATGAATTGCTCTTAACTCAATGACTACAACGAACGTTATTCAGTCGGCTCGATCCGGCCTACGCCTTTAGCCAACGTCACTGATCGCAAGCGCCCGACCATATCGTGCAAACACCAACTGTCGCAACCGAACGAGAGATTCAGCCTCAAGCTCTGGATCGTCAGCGACTAATTTTCGCGCGTCCTTCTGAGCCCGAGCCAACACTTCGGCATCCCGGACCAAATCAGCAATCATCAGCGGCGGGAAACCGCTTTGTTGAGTGCTGAACAGATTGCCGGGGCCTCGAATTTGCAAATCAATTTCCGCCAATTCAAACCCGCTGTCGTTCTCCGAAAACGCTTTAAGGCGTTCGTTGGATTCCGGATCATCGGACGACGCAAAAACGCAAACAAACCCTGGATGTTGCCCACGGCACACCCGACCACGCAGCTGATGCAACTGCGACAAACCAAACCGTTCGGCCGACTCGATCGTCATCACGGTCGCATTGCCAACGTCGATACCGACCTCGACAACGGTGGTCGAAACGATGACTTGTGTTTTACCATTGGCGAAATCAGCCATCGCCGCATCTTTCTCTTCAGGCGTTTGCCGCCCGTGCAACAGGTCGACGCGAAAGTCACTGAAGGGACCGTTGGACAGCATCTCAAACATACGTTCGGCGCTGCTCAGTTGCGAATCATCTTCGCCATCGACCAAAGGTGAAATCACAAACGCTTGCCGGCCCTCACGAAGCTTCTTCCGCACAAACTCCCACCATTGGTCGCGACTTTCTTCCCTACCCAGATAGGTATTCACCTTTTGGCCGATGCCGCTGGTGCGTTGCAAAGTCGACACATCCAGATCACCAAACAGCGTCATCGAAATGGTGCGTGGAATCGGTGTGGCCGTCATCACCAGATAGTGCGGATCGTGTCCCGACTGTTTTAGCATCGCCCGTTGGCGAACGCCGAACTTGTGCTGTTCGTCGATCACGACCAGTCCCAAGTTCTTAAACGGAACTTTCGAAGCGACCACCGCCTGCGTCCCGACCACGATGTCTACTTCTCCGGCGGCGATTTTCTCAGCCGCCTCGGTTCGCGCTTTTCCTTTGACACCACCGGTCCATAACGCCATCCTCACGCGCGTGTTGGCCATCAATTTTTTCAGCGTATGATAGTGCTGATTGGCCAAGATTGCCGTCGGTGCCATGATGGTGGCTTGATGCCCGTGAGCGACCGCTAACAGCATCGCACAAACGGCCACGACGGTTTTGCCGCTACCGACTTCACCATGAAGCAGACGATTCATCGGGTAGGGTTGCCCCATATCTTCGGCGATCTCCCGCAGCGCGGTTAGTTGCGATTCGGTTAACTCAAACGGTAACCGGCCGAGCATCCGAGCACGAATCTTGGGCGTCAACTCCAGCGCCGGCGATTGATTTTCGGTGCGAATACGATACCGCCGAATCGCGAGCGCCAATTGCAACACAAATAGTTCCTGATACACCAACCGCTGCCGCGCGGTTTCAACCTCAATCTGGCTCTTGGGGGCGTGGATTTGCCGGATGGCTTCGGAGATACCACAAACCTCCAATCTTTCTCGAAGATCTTCGGGGAACGCCTCGGTCACAATATCCGCACACTGATCGACAACGCCGGCGACGATGCCACGAATTTGCTTCTGCGAAATGCCGTCGGTCAATTTATAAATGGGCAACAAGCACTTCTGTTCTTCCAGCGACTGGTCGGATTCGATCCAAGTCGTTTTGGGGTGACTCATTTGGAACCGCCCACCTTGAAATTTGGCTTTGCCCTGGAACATAACTTGCTGACCAGGCCAGAATTTTTTCAGCAGAAACGACTGATTAAACCAAATCCCGCGTAGATAATGATTGCCTTGCTTGATCAGCACGTAGCTAATATGCGCCCCCGACTGAGCCGTATGTTGGTCAACGTCGGTGACGACACCGACGACATTGGCCAGCTGTTCGTTCGCCAAATCGCTGATGTTGTGCAGGACCGTGAAGTCTTGATAGGAACGCGGAAAAAAGAACAACACATCGGCCGCGTTGCGTAGATTCAGCTTCTCCAGCAGTTCGGCCTTGGCGGGCCCAACGCCTTTGAGGAACTGCACCGGTTGCGTGAGCAGTTCGGCGGCTGATTTTTCCGGTGCGTCAGGCATACGCACATTTTACCGGTAGA
>CALDEW010000124.1 GCA_937942355.1 uncultured Pirellulaceae bacterium
CCGGTTCCCACCGGCCTGTTCGGGAAAAGGTGGCAAGCGGCCGGTGGGAACCGGCCCTACCAACTACCAACAAAAATTGCCCGTGAGACGAATCTCACGGGCTTTTCGATTATCTACTTCTCTCGGGCGTCCTTGACTAGCCCTCGATGGCAGCTTGTGCTGCGGCCAGACGAGCGATTGGAACGCGGTAAGGAGAACAGCTAACGTAGTCCAACCCTGTGCGAACACAGAACTTCACGCTGTTAGGTTCACCACCATGTTCCCCGCAGATGCCGCACTTCAGGTTCGGCCGCGTCGAGCGACCCTTCTGAACCGCCATCTCGACCAACTGGCCAACGCCTGATTCGTCGATCTGCTGGAAGGGATCGGTTTCGAGGATCTTCTCTTCCAGGTAATCAGGTAAGAAAGAACCGATGTCATCGCGACTGTAACCAAAGGTCATCTGAGTCAAGTCGTTCGTGCCGAAGCTAAAGAACTCAGCCGTTTCAGCGACTTGGTCCGCGGTCAACGCGGCGCGAGGAATTTCGATCATCGTGCCAACCATGTATTTGACCTTCGACTTCTTCTCTTTGATGATGTCGTCAGCAACGCGGCGAACGATCTTCTCAAGGAAGTCCAATTCGGCTTTGGTACCGATCAGCGGGATCATGATCTCAGGCAGAACTTTCGTTCCCTTGGCCTGGACCTTAACAGCCGCTTCGATGATCGCCCGAGTTTGCATCTCGCAAAGAACAGGATACGTAATGCTCAAGCGGCAACCGCGGTGACCCAACATAGGGTTGAATTCGTGCAATTCTGCAACGCGCTCTTTCACCTTGGCCAGTGGAACCTTCAGTTCGGTCGCCATCTTCTTTTTGTCGGCTTCGGTGTGAGGCAGGAATTCGTGAAGTGGTGGATCCAACAGACGAACCGTCACAGGCAAACCGTCCATTGCTTTGAAGATCCCTTCGAAGTCCTTACGCTGGTGTGGCAAGAGCTTGGTGATCGCCTTGTTACGGTCCTTTTCAGTTTCCGCCAAGATAAAGCGGCGAACGTCAGTGATGCGGTCGCCTTCGAAGAACATGTGCTCGGTGCGGCAAAGGCCAATGCCCTCAGCACCAAACGCACGGGCGTTCTTGGAATCCGCAGGAGAATCCGCGTTGGTTCGCACGTTGATCTTACGGAATTTGTCAGACCATTCCGAAACGGTCTCGTACATTTTGAAGATCCAGTGCTTCTGGGCCTCCTTATTGCCTTCGACCAAACCCGCCACGATCGGCGACGATTCAGATGGAATCTCGCCAGCGTAAACCTTACCGGTCGATCCGTTAAGCGAAATGACGGTGCCTTCTTTGTAGGTTTTACCACCAACAGAGATCGAACCCTTCTTTTCGTCGATCTTAAGTTCGCCCGCACCACAGATGCAGCACTTACCCCAACCGCGCGCCACAACAGCCGCGTGAGAGGTCATACCACCGGTGCTGGTCAGGATACCTTCGGCGGCACCCATTCCACCAACGTCTTCGGGAGACGTTTCGTGGCGAACGAGAATCAGCTTCACGTTCGGATCTTTCTTCTTCAGTTGCTCCGCTTTGTCAGAGTTCAAAACGATCTTACCAACGGCCGCACCCGGACCCGCTGGTAGACCTGAACAGATCGGAGTCTGCTTCGATTCTTCCTTGGCGTCAAAGATCGGAAACAGCAACTGCTCAAGGTCGCTTCCTTGCACGGTCATCAACGCCGCTTTAGGTGACAACAGTTTCGGCAGTTTGGCACCGGTGACTTGATCAACACCTGTTGCCATTTCGACTGCCCAACGCACACCCGCGATACCAACGCGTTTGGCGTTACGCGTCTGCAACATGTACAGCTTGCCCTGCTGGATCGTGAATTCGACATCCTGAGGATATTTGTAGTGCTTCTCAAGCTTGGCCATGATCTTCAGCAGTTCGTTGCCTGCTTTGACCAATCCTTTGTCGTCTTCGTTGACGATTTCGTCCAGGTTGATCGGCGTGCGAATACCGGCCACAACGTCTTCACCCTGAGCGTTAACCAAGTACTCGCCCATCGGCTTCGCTTCGCCGGTGGAACCGTCACGTGTGAACGCCACGCCTGTCGCACAGTCGTCGCCCATGTTGCCAAAGACCATCGTCTGCACGTTAACCGCAGTTCCGATCAGGCCCGTGATCTTGTTAAGGATACGGTACTTAACGGCGCGCTCGGTCTGCCATGAATCGAATACCGCGTTGATCGACAGCTCCAATTGCTTCATCGGATCTTGCGGGAATGGCTTGCCAACGTGCTTTTTGTAGATCGCCTTGTACTCGGTTACCAATTCCTTCAGCTGATCAGCCGTCAGGTCGGTGTCTTGCTTGGCTTTGTACTTCTTCTTGATCGCACCGAGTGCATGTTCGAAGTGATGATGGTTCAGGGTTGAGTAAGGTCCCATCACAACATCGCCAAACATGTCGATGAATCGACGGTAGCAATCCCAAGCGGCACGTTCGTTACCGGTTGCTGCTGCGAAACCCATGACTGATTTGTCGGTCATCCCTAGGTTCAAAACCGTGTCCATCATCCCTGGCATCGACTGAGCCGCACCGGAGCGTACAGACAGCAGCAATGGGTTCTTGGCATCGCCCAGTTTTTTCCCTTCCAGCTTCTCAAGCTTCACAAGTTCAGCCTTGACCTGCTGCATCATCTCTTTTGGATAGGCCCCTTTGTCTTCGTAGACCGCACAGGCTTCAGTGGAAACCGTGAAGCCAGGAGGAACGGGAATGCCCGCGTTACACATTTCCGCGAGGTTGGCTCCTTTACCGCCAAGGATCTCTCGCATCGAGCGATCTCCATCGGTCATTTTCTTTCCGCCACCATAAAAATAGACGAATTTTTTTGCCATCGTTGTCAGCCTTTTGAATATTTAACTAAGGGGTTCTTGATAAACTGTTTTCATCGGATTTTCTTCTGCGACGCATTGGCGAAAAAGTTGCACTTACCTAAATTGGGTAGAGACAAGTAGGCCGCTGTTGTCGTACGCTCAGAAATCCGATCACGATCCAAGCGTAAAGCAGCAAGAGATCTGACGCAGAAATTGAGCGTCAGGGAAACAGAAACAGACCGTGCGACAGGTAACTCCGGTCGATATCGGGACTGTACAGAATCTTTCACGAAACCGTCTGCTCACCTCTCAGTGTCGCGGGTCGTTGCGACCTTAGGAAGCAAATTCCGAAATCGGTCTCGTTCATCTTTTTGCGGCTTTTCAGGGGCCGATAAGTTATCATGCTGCCCGGGAAAGGTAAAGTCCGTAGTTCCCGCTCAAAGGTCGGAAAATGGGTTAAATCACGTTTCTTCGGCCAATCCGCTGATCAACATCACCTGGAGATCGCAGACATTGGTCGAAACCGTCGGCGGCGGAAGGCGGTCACCGTGGCTTGCGAAGAACCCGTCGCAATCGTTGGTCAAGATTGCTTTGGAAAGTGCGCTTTGGAGAGACGGGGCGTTGGAGAGCCTGCAGAGCGTTTCTGTGTCGAAAAAAGCTCCCGCCACCGCCGCGCTGCCGTCTTCACCATCAGTGCCGCCAGAAAGAAACGCGATTCGCGCCTTTTCCACCGGCCAGCTTGTGGCGAGCCTCTGCAAAACTAAAGCCGCCAGTTGCAAATTTCGACCACCGCGACCGGGACAATCGCAGAGGACCACCGTTGGTTCGCCGCCAGCAATCATTGCGATCGCTCTACTTGCCAGTTTTTCCTCTGACGGTTTCGCCGCGCCATCCGGATTCGCTGCACCGTCTTTTAGCGCTCGAGTTGCCGCTTTGACCCAAGCTTCGGCGACGTCATTCACATCTTGATTGACGTTTAGGCCGCCGGTCGCAACCACCTCAAAACTTAACTCACGCGCCCTTACCTTCGCCGCTTCCACTGCGGTCGCATTGTTGGCGATCAAAACGTTTTTGACTCGTGCGATCGAGTTGGGCTGCGGAACAGACGCCGCCTCTTCCCCAAGCCATTTATAGATCGAGTCGAACTTATTGTGCAAATCAAACTTCAACAGAACCTTCCGCGCGTCGGACCGCTGTTGAGAGACCGACTCCTCTGGAATTACCGTTGGCCCAGAAGCCACCATGCTTAACGAATCCCCGATGACATCGCTGATGATCAACCCTAACATGCTGGCGTTGGAATGTTCGATTACGTGTCGGGCTAACCCACCGGCCTTGATTCCGCTGAGCGCTCGGCGGACGGTATTAAGCGACTCAATCGGAGCGCCACAACTGCTGAGTGATCGCGATACGGAAACTAAATCCTCCAACGGAACCAACGGACTCTCCAATAGCGCAGAACCCCCGCCCGATACCATGGCGACGATCAACGTGTCTTCCCCTGCGCCCGTGATCATATCTAGCATTCGTTGCGTTTGCTCCACAACGATTGCCGTCGGAAAATTGTCGGCCCTCGATCGGCCAACCACTGTCACGATGCGTGAGGTAGAAGAGGATTGACCCTCCGGCACGATGATTAAACCGGACAACTCAATACCCGGCAGCTCCTTCACCGCGGATTCGAAACCCGCCGCCATCGCGCCACTACACTTGCCAAATCCAACGACGATAACCTTCTTCAGACGCCCAAGTTCATACTTCTGGCCGGCAATCACCAAAGAATCTGCGCTCACGCCAATCGAATTACCGACGACGGTCTCAGCGCCGGACGATTTGACACCCGCATTCCAAATTTCAACCGCAGCAGATGAATCGAGGATAGGAATACGATTTTGATTCATTTGTGCGGCGACCAAAATTCATTGCAAAGATAACGAAATCTTATGTTTGCTTGCCATGTTTGTGGGAGCATGGAATTGCTGTGATGCCAAAAATCAACAAGCGATCTGATTGTCCAACTTAACCGCTACAACCAACTCCCGCGCGTTTAAAGTTCATGTTTTGGAGATTGATCAGTCTCATAGGGTGGCAAATCGAGCTACGTTTCAAATGAGACGTATTTTAGAAAAGTTAATTTGGGAGTTCTCATCAAGATGTTCGAAAATAGCACGTGCACAATCTCTCCTCAGATCCAAGATCTCATCACTGTTTTGACCCGTCAGGAAGACTTTGGCCATGAGTCACGGTCGGTTCCGCGCGAAACGGTGGTTTGTCCGGTAACCATTCAGCTCCAGTACGAGCTCGAACGTTTCCGAGGTTTTACAAAAGATATTAGCAGTGGCGGTGTCTGTCTTATCACGCAAGACGAAATAAAAGTTGAGCAAATCGCGACGTTGGCCATCTATCGCGCTGACGATCTTCCCACGAAACTGCGCGCCCGTTGTATTTGGCAAAAGCCGTTTGGCAATGGTTACTACCAATCGGGTTGGAGATTTCTACGTAGGGTACTTCAAAACGTGGATTAGATTCGTACGATTGGGAAAGTTCGGTTCGGCGCATGCCGTTCCGAAGTAGCGGAGCGGCGCAAGCCGCCCGGTATCGCAGCGCCCCTTACGGCTAAAGCCTTGGGGCCATCAAGTGAATCTTTCCCGTCGACGTCTTCCCACATGGCCAAGCTCTATTTCTATTACTCGGCAATGAATGCTGGCAAAAGCACAACGCTTTTGCAGGCCGCCCACAACTACGAAGAACAGGGCATGAAGGTCCTGCTGCTGACTCCCATCATTGATCACCGCGATGGAGTGGGCACGATTTCATCCCGATTGGGAATTGCGCGCGATGCGTTGGCCTTTGACCAAGCCTTCGATCTGTACGCCGAAGTGCAGAAACAACACAGCGAAGGCCCTGTCAGTTGCGTGTTTGTGGACGAATGCCAATTTTTAACCGATGTCCAGGTCTTGCAACTGACTTTCATCTGCGACCGGCTGAACATTCCCGTGCTGTGCTACGGGCTGCGGACCGATTTCCAAGGCGAACCCTTCGAAGGCAGCAAATACCTTTTGGCTTGGGCCGACGAACTGGGCGAGATCAAAACGATCTGCACCAGCGGCAAGAAAGCCACAATGAATGCTCGCATGGATGAGAACGGCAACCGAGTCTCAGCCGGCGAACAAATCTCCATCGGCCACAACTACGTCTCGATGAGCCGCAAAGAGTTCGGGCTGGAGGATGTTTCGCCGATTAAGTATCAGGGGGAATAATTTCGTTTTCCGGTTTGAGTGAATGAGATGTTTCCCCCACCCCATTGCGCCGGTTTTGAAGTTGCACACCGCACCTTACATCCCCCAACGCACAGCACCCAATGCCCCTCCCTCCGAGTCCAAAGGACTCGGTTTGTTAGCGGCATGGCGCTAGCCGCTGGTTCGTTGAGCCTCGTTTGCCCAACGTCTCCTCTGTTCTCTCTACACCCCCGCACCAGCACCCCTCCCTCCGTGTCCAAAGGACTCGATTCGTTA